>NZ_CP168130.1:0-190335 GCF_041956825.1 Paenibacillus sp. RS8
TCTGGTGATATCATAGTTGTGAAATTGACATTAAAGTTTTGAAATAGACATTAAAGTTGTGGAATTAACATTATAGTTGTGAAATAATGATTGGTATCCGGTAATAAAAAAGTGTGTGTCATGACAATAAGGTTTTGTTCTAAACAATAAAGTTTTATGCTTAATTTGAGAAAAACTATAGTTAAACAGTCATCTAAGACTAAATTAAATACTTCATACTAACAGTCCTGAAGAAGTACTTACCTTCCTCGGGACTGTTTTTTTATTTATATAGGAGGTGAAAGAGTGAAAACTCTTGGTGATAAAATAAAAAACATCAGAAAAATCAACAAACTGAGTCAGGTCAAACTTTCGTTTTGATTGGTATTTCCCAGGGTACATTGAGTGAATTGGAACAAGATAAGTACAGCCTTCGTTGGAAGCTGTTATGGCAGTAAGAAAAAATTTCGATTTTAATGTAAAATGATTATTATTTTGAAATAATATGGTTTTCGATAACAATAGACTTTACTATGCGAGACTATAACAAAGAAGAATCGAAATAATAAATACACTTAGGGGATTAAAGTCAGAAGATAAAGAAGAATAAGTATATAATAGATTTGAAATTATACCGTTATAAAAAGGATGAATTCGGATTAGCATCCTAATTCCTTCATTGCTGGTTCCGGACCGTGATTTAGCTATCCTTCAGCAGACATTGCAATTGCTTTTGTTTCATGAACTGTTCCATATGGATGCTCAGGCGGTGCATAGATAACATAAATTTTAAGGGGACTATTCCCTGTATTGGTTATATTGTGCCATTTTCCAGCAGGTATCATAATTGCATAGTCATCATAGGCCATCACTTGGAAATCCAAATTATCTTTCCTATCACCCATTTGAACAAGTCCCTGACCTTCTTCTATACGTATGAATTGATCAGTTGTCGGATGGACCTCTAATCCGATATCATCGCCAATATTGATACTCATCAAAGTCACTTGAAAATAATTCCCTGTCCATAATGCGGTCCGGTAAGTATTGTTTTGCTTTGCTGCCTGGTCAATATTTATTACAAGTGGACATTGTCCATAATCTCTTAAATTCATTATCTCATAGGGATTACTATTGGTATTATTCCAATTATATTGAGGATGATAACCCTGATAGTTTTTATTCTTGCTGTTATGCATAGGATTATGCCAGTGATAGTGATGACATGATTTATGATACATACTCATTCTCCTCTTTAGATTTAGTGTTTACTTTTATCATAGTGAGAGACCCTATATAAAGGAGTGCAAAACCTAAAAATATGGGCAAGAGCCTAAATGATGACAAGAGGCAAACTAGATGGAGAAGTCTTGTAGACATCCGTAATCCCCCAGCCCCCCCTTCGCCTATCCTACAAAGTCTGCCTCTCAATACTAAACACATCCGAGCGAAAATACCAGGATAGACCTCTGAAATTCGCTCGGATGTGTTTGTATACCGTCCAGTTCTAACATATTTCACTTCAGGGTAGATGTATTTAGTGTGAACAATCAATATGATTTTTTCATGAAGAGATGAAAAGAAAATGCTGAACTGGAGTAATAACACCTTATTCAGAAATTAATTAGATCGAAGTAATGTATCAGTTCAATGTTCATTATCGATCACCGAAGTCAATTAGTTCTCTCAAATACCGGTACAAGGTGGATTTGCTGATTCCCGTTTGTTCTTTAATCTCAGTGAGTGTATATTTTTTGGACTGATACATAAAGATCGCTTTCTCCACGTTTTCATCAGCTTTTCGGGGGCGCCCGGGAACATTCCCCTTTTGCTTCGCTTCAAAGAGTCCTCTTTTTGGTTTTTTCGCTAATCACATCACTTTGGAACTCTACCAGGTGCTTCACAATATCACTAAATGAATACCCTTCAGATTTGCTGGTGTCTATATTTTCCGTTATGGAGTAAATATAAGCCTGCTGACTGTCCAGAACCTCAAGCAGCTCCACAAGGTGGCGGGTGGAATCCGCAAAGGCAAATAGTTTAGCAACTATGATGGTATCTCCAGGATTTAAATTGCTCATCATATGGTTAAGATGGGTTCGCCGCTTCGCTGAGGCGTGTTCTTCAACAATAACGGTATCACATGAGAAAGAGGTTAACATTTGTGTTTGTGCTTCGTAATTCAAATCGTCTTGATAAGGTCTCATATATCCAATACGCATTTTGTACGCTCCTTACTTTATAAACCTGCCGTTATCATACCACAAAATTTTGTTTCTAAAAGGTTCCATTATGGGAAGATTGATGCTAAACTGTTTGTAGAAAACCGGCCTGTCATCTTTAAGATTACAGTGCCGAAAAATAAGAGGTGGGAAACAGAGTGATTGAGAAACTAAAACAAAACTGGTTTTTTAATGTGAAGGGAGATGTTCTGGCAGGGATAGTCGTGGCATTGGCGCTGATTCCGGAAGCCATCGCATTTTCGATTATTGCCGGTGTTGATCCTATGGTTGGCCTTTATGCGTCCTTTTGTATAGCGGTCATTATTGCTTTTGTAGGCGGTCGGCCAGGTATGATATCGGCAGCTACAGGAGCCATGGCATTGCTTATGGTTCCGCTAGTCAAGGAGCATGGGCTTCAGTACCTGCTTGCAGCAACGATACTGACTGGAGTGATCCAGCTCGTGTTCGGCGTTCTAAGATTGCCAGGCTGATGAAGTTTATTCCGAGACCGGTTATGATTGGGTTTGTCAACGCTTTGGCTATCCTGATTTTCATGGCCCAGGTACCACACTTCTGGGGGAATTAACGGGATGACGTATGTTTTTGTCGGGATCACGTTAGTCATTGTATATGTTGTTCCCTTATTTTTCAAGGCGGTTCCTGCTCCGCTGATTGCCATTCTTGTATTGACGGTAATAGCCATTTTCACGGGGGTTAACCTGAACACAGTGGGGGATCTCGGTATTATTAAGCAAGAGCTGCCATCCTTTTTTATTCCTGATATTCCGTTTAATTTGGAGACACTGAAAATCATCTTCCCGTATTCCATTGCACTGGCTATTGTCGGCCTGCTGGAATCGCTGCTAACCTCTTCTATTGTGGATGATATGACAGGAACGGACAGCAATAAGAACCGGGAGGCCAGAGGTCAGGGAATCGCGAATGTAATCAACGGTTTCTTCGGCGGTATGGCTGGATGCGCTATGATCGGGCAATCGGTGATTAACGTCAAATCAGGCGGAAGAGGAAGGCTATCAACTTTGGTGGCGGGCACGTTCCTGATGTTCTTGATTCTTGTACTAGGCGATTGGGTGGTGCAAATTCCAATGCCTGTCCTGGTAGGCATTATGATTATGGTATCCATTGGTACTTTTGACTGGTCCTCGTTTACTTACCTGTTAAAAGCCCCAAGAACCGACGCAGCGGTGATGCTCGTAACGGTTATTATCGTGGTGGCTACCCATGACTTGTCCAAAGGTGTCATCGCCGGGGTGATTTTGAGTGCGGTCTTCTTTGTATCCAAAATCTCCAATATTGAAGTCCGGAAACGCGTGGAAAAAGCGAAAACCATATTCGAAGTCGAAGGTCAGCTGTTTTTTGCCTCTGTAGACGGCTTTGTGGATACCTTTGACTTCACAGTAACGGATTCCGATATTGTAGTGGACTTCTCAAACGCTCATATTTGGGATGACTCAGCCGTTGGAGCGATTGACAAGGTAGTCATTAAATACCGGGAGAACAATAACAGGATTGAAATTAAAGGATTGAATTCTTCAAGCCAAAAGATCGTTGATAAACTGGCTGTTTATAATGATGCCAATGCAAAGTTAAGTGCCCACTAATTTGACTTCAGGAGTGAATGAAGGATGTATAACCGGATCGTATTAGCTGTAGATGGGTCAGAGAATTCGCTGAGAGCGACCAAAGAAGCGGTAAAGCTGGTATCTTTAACACCAGGCTGCCAGATAGATGTGATTAGCGTTGCCGACTTCTCTAAATCGAAGAGTGAAATTCTGCATACCCAAGGCAGAGAAGAGCTAGAACTCAAAAGACGGCAAAAGCTGGCGCTTGTCGAAGAAATACTGAAGCAAGGAAATGTTGCTTATAAATTAAAGATTCTGCATGGAGAACCAGGCCCGACAATCATTGAATATGCCAATAAGGAAAAAGTGGAGATGGTTATCATCGGAAGCCGGGGATTAAATGCGCTCCAAGAGATGGTTCTAGGAAGTGTCAGCCATAAGGTTGTAAAAAGAGTGCATTGTCCTGTAATGATAATAAAATAGCAAAAGCTTGCTTTTACCTAAAATTAAAGATCCATCCCCGACGAGTGTCGAGGTTGGATCTTTTGATTCTGGAATCAAGCCGATTAATGGAATAAATCTTCAAGGATCACAAGTACTAACGTTACGCGTTAATCTCCAAAAAAACGTCCAATGGTTTCGTCTAGATTTTCAATGCGTTTTTTGCTTATAATCACCTACTTACTTTAAGTAAAGAGAATAAATATCAAGAACGTTATTCAAGCCATCCAACAATTCTTTAACTTCTGTACTTTTCTCTGGGTCAGCACACTGATCTGAGTAAGTATACGTTATTGGATTTATAGAAATGAGAGGGGTTATAAAATAGTTATCTGAAAGTTCAAATGTTATATTAATCTTTTCAATTTGCTTATTATACTCCATGGAGTTTAGGCATTTTCCTTTGATAATCTGATCTATGGTAGCTCGGGAGATGTCTGTTAGTTTAGATAAAGACAATTTGGAATAACCTTTCTGCCGAAGGAAGGTTACCAAGTTTTTAGCAATTATTTCACGGTGATCAAAAAAATTTAAGCTCATGTTGTAACACCTCATTTATCATTCGATGAGAATATCGGCTTTACTTACACAGAAAGTAGTTGATAGACAGACCTATTCAAAGCAGAGATATGATTATATTTTTTGTTGATTACAACAGTTTTTCCATAATCAACACATCTATAAAAGCTCCATCCATAACTCCTTGTTTCTCAAAAACTCCAACCTGCCGATAGCCCCTTTTTTGATATAACATTTGACCTGCTTGATTGAATGGAAAGGTAAATAGTACAATTTTATAAAATTCTTGTTCCAGTGCAGATTTTTCCAAGACTTCTAGGAGGGTATTTCCTATACCTTGTCCACGAAAGTGACGATCAATATAAATTGAGAGGTCTGCAACACCGTTATAGGCGCACCGATGGGAATAGGGGTTAAGAGAGGCCCAGCCTATCACCTCGTCTTCTCTTACAGCTACTAAAATGCTGTAGCGACCTCGGTGATTTTGGAACCATCCCTCCATAAAAGCCGAATCTTTTTCCTCGGTTTCAAGTGTAGCAATCCGATCTTCGATACCCTGATTGTAAATCCGAAGAATACTTTTCAAATCCTGTAATGTTGCATGACGAACGTTGAGTGTAGACATATCTGAACACTCCTTCTGAATTTAAGTCATTTGCTGATTTATGGTTGTAACTACCGTTGCTCTTTGTGAAGGAGAGATAGGGTATGCGTCTTCAATCATTAGCATCAGGTGTCTATTTAAACCTCATAAATAGTATAATTCTAAAAGTTGCAAAATATAATTGGAAAAATTCAGATTGCCAAATCAGGATTATAGAATAATTATATACTGTTGTTTTACATTGCGTTAACACAAAGTACGATTTAAATATAACAATTTAATTATATAATTATATACAAATAGAAAGGGGCTGAGAAGATGCAACAACCAATTCGTCTTTATTTTCTTTGTATCCAGAATCGTTGCCGAAGTCAAATAGCCGAGGCTTTTGCCAGACATTATGGTGGTAATCATGTGGTCGCTGAAAGTGCCGGACTTGAATCCGGAGATATCCATCCATATACCATTGAAGTCATGAAGGAAATAGGAATTGATATTTCAAACAAAAGCTCAAAAACAATTGATATGAAAACGTTTATGCAATCGAAAGTCATTATAAAGTTATGTGAACAAGTCAATGAAAAATGTCCAATCGTTCCCTTTGCCATCAAAAATATTCAATGGAATGTTACTGATCCGCTAACACTTAACGGCCATCTGGGAGACGTAAGAGCTGCAAGGGACGAAATTCAACAGAAAGTTATTGCACTATTGAAGGAAATGAACATACCAGTTAACGAATAAAAATCTTTATCGATATCGGGTGTAGTATCATCGTATATTCAGTTGTGGACATGTGGATGAACAATTTAAAAGAAGTGGTTTATTGAACGATTATCCAAGACAAATCATTAGAATATATAGATGTTCTTGAATTAAGCTAATGTACCTACAGAAATAGCCTTTCTTGATTTTGAAGGAATCAAACAATAATATATGATTATATATTATTTTGTTCGTATTCTTGAGGGGACTGTGTATATGTTCGATATGGAAATGGCTGAAAAACTGAAATTATTAGGTGACAAAACCAGACTCACAATAATGGGACTACTGAAAGATAAAGAATGGTGTGTGTGTGATCTAGCGGGAATCTTAGATATGACTCAGCCCAATGTCAGCCAGCATTTAAGGAAATTAAAGGCGCTGGGAATGGTTAAGGAAAGAAGACGTGGACAATGGGTATACTATTCACTTGATATGGATGATAAACCCTTTATTCAAACCGTTCTAGATACCTTACCCGATACTCAGACGTTGCTGTCTTTGTTAAAAGAGAACTATACTGAAGCTGATTGTGATTAATCGAATGATTTAATTTCACAAAGGACTAAGCAGATGCTGATTTGTATATTACCTATTGCTTATATAAGCATATGGTTATATAATGATGGAGGAAAAGGAGGAACGGAATATGAGTTTTTCTCTAGATGATTTGGATGAAATATCATTGGTATTAAAGCTTTTGGGGGATAAAACGAGGCTTACCATGATGAAACTGTTGGAGAAGCAAGAATGCTGTGTATGCGAACTTGTCGAAGTTTTCAAAACGAGTCAACCGTCTGTCAGTCAGCATTTACGCAAACTAAAGGATGCAGGTCTGGTAAAGGAAAATCGGAAGGGTCAATGGATTTTTTATTCGATCAATTCTAATAGTAATCATAATGAGTTAATTCAGAAATTGCTGAACTTTGTTCCTTCACAAGATCATGAATTGGAAGAGCTCGATAAGAAAGGTCTTAGAATTTCTTGTAATTAATATACGTACAAGGATCTAAGTGATAAGGAAAACTTATCAAAGGAGATTGATCACTATGAGTCAAAGAGAAAAGAAGTTGTCTTTCTTGGATCGTTATTTAACCTTATGGATCTTTGCGGCAATGGGAATTGGAATTTTGATCGGCTTTTTGGTGCCAAGCTTTTCGGAAAGTTTATCGAAGATGCAGGTAGGATCGACTTCAATTCCTATAGCCGTGGGATTGATTCTGATGATGTATCCACCGCTAGCTAAAGTGAAGTTTGAGAAACTGGGAAGAGTATTTAAGGACTGGAAAGTCCTACTGCTCTCCTTGGTGCAGAACTGGATTATCGGTCCAGTATTAATGTTTCTGTTAGCCATCTTATTTCTGAGCGATATGCCGGAATACATGATCGGTTTGATCATGATAGGTTTGGCTCGGTGTATCGCTATGGTTCTCGTATGGAGTGATCTGGCAAAAGGCGACCCGGAATATACAGCAGGTTTAGTAGCTTTTAACTCCATATTCCAAATTATTTTTTATTCCGTCTTTGCATATTTGTTCATCACTGTAATGCCCGGATGGTTTGGCGTACAGGGAGCAGTCGTTGATATTACGATGGGGCAAATTGCGGAAAGCGTAATGATTTACTTGGGTATTCCATTTGCAGCTGGAATATTGACGCGAGTGATTGCACTGAAGACAAAGGGTGAGGCTTGGTTTGAGAAGGTTTTCTTGCCAAAGATTGGTCCTCTTACTTTGATTGCCCTTTTATTTACAATCGTGTTGATGTTTTCACTTAAAGCAGATTTAATGATTCAGCTACCTATGGATGTCGTTAGAATCGCTATACCGTTATTAATATACTTTGTCATTATGTTTTTCTTGTCCTTCTGGATGTCCAAAAAAGCGGGAACTTCTTATCCGGTAGCAGCCTCACTTTCTTTTACTGCAGCCAGCAACAATTTTGAACTGGGTATTGCAGTGGCCATCGGTGTGTTCGGATTAAATTCAGGGGCGGCATTTGCCGCTGTTATCGGACCGCTTGTTGAGGTGCCTGTTCTTATCGGGCTTGTAAACGTCTCTTTATGGTTCGGAAAGAAGTACTTTAATAAACCGAAACCTGCTGCCTAAACAAAGCATCAAAAATATAGTTACT
The DNA here is from genome assembly GCF_041956825.1 of Paenibacillus sp. RS8. NCBI lineage: Bacteria > Bacillati > Bacillota > Bacilli > Caryophanales > Paenibacillaceae > Paenibacillus > Paenibacillus sp. RS8. Next base: position 8,307 of record NZ_CP168130.1, read on the forward strand.
ATTACCTTCAATATAAAGGAGATTATCTATCATGGAAAAGAAAACAATTTACTTTTTGTGTACTGGAAACTCTTGCAGGAGCCAGATGGCTGAAGGCTGGGCAAAGAAATACCTCAGTGATGAGTGGAATATTTACAGTGCAGGTATCGAAGCACATGGTCTTAACCCTAAAGCGGTGAAGGCTATGAATGAAGTAGGTATTGATATCACTTCTCAGACATCCGATATTATTGATTCAGAGCTATTAAATAACGCTGATCTGGTGGTTACCTTGTGTGGAGACGCTGCTGATAAGTGCCCGATTACACCTCCAAAAGTGAAACGGGAACACTGGGGATTTGATGATCCTGCGAAAGCGCAAGGAACTGACGAAGAGAAATGGGCTGTATTCCAGCAGGTCCGTGATCAGGTCGGAGCACGAATTAAACGATTTGCTGAAACCGGCGAATAAGGAATAGTCCAGCCGGGAGAAATCCCGGCTTTTTTCTACAGAAAGGAGCTTAAGTATATGAACTCTATTGAAATCTATGATCCAGCGATGTGTTGTTCCACAGGAGTATGTGGTCCGAGTGTTGATCCGGAATTAATTCGGATCTCTGCAGTGGTGCATAACCTGAAGAAAAGGGACGTCAATGTTTCCCGTTATAACTTGTCCAGTGAGCCGGCTGCTTTTGTTGCGAATGAAGTTGTTAAACAATTACTGACTGATGAAGGTCCAGATGTATTGCCTGTAATTATGGTAGATGGTCAGGTCGTTAAGAAACAAGGTTATCCTACTAATGAAGAGTTAGAGAACTGGACAGGGATTTCGGCTTCTGAACTTACAATGAAGCCTAGAGTGCGTTTAGAACTAAAAGTGAAGTCACAATAAACGAAAGAAGGGTCAATTGTTTCCGCCTGTGTATAGACAAACAACCCGATAAAAATGACCGGAAACCGGGCGGATGCCGGTGTCGCTTCTACACGTCTGCCATAGACTGATGCTGTAAGTTCAAAATTCACCTACCCAAGGAGGAATGGTTTTGAATGCAGTTTACTAAACAGGCAATGCCCATGTTTACGCATGACCACGCCGCTTACGTCAGGCAAATGCACGACTGGCACATGAAAATGGCTCAATATCACGACCAATTGCGTGCCTTTCATCTGGAAAGAGCGAAACAATTTCAAAAGCTGGCCGAAGAAAGAGCGAAAACGTCAGAAATACCCAGCGGCACCAGCGCCGCTTAAAGGCGAACCGACATGGAGCGATGTGATGAGTTGGCAGCATTCCGAATCAAAATCTGGGACCGTTATGTAACCCTTCGTTCCCAATATGGAACCCGGATGCCTTTGTCTTTCGATCAGTTCTGGTACGACTTTCTGGCCAGACACATGATAGCCGACAGCGGAGTCGAGCAAGTGTATGAGGACTTCTGCAACAACTGGGAGAATCAGTGTTTGCGAAATGTTCACGAATCAAGTCATCGGCAGGAAGGAGGCCGCTGAAAAAGATACGTTTTTTCTGTGATGCATCGATTTTTAAGTTTGATGTTGCAGGAAAATAAGGAAAAGTCCGTTTAAAGCCGTCTCACAGGCTAAAAACGGACTTTTTGCATCGCAGAAAGAAGGCGAGGGGACTTTTTTCAGTGGCCTCGTAGGAAGCCCGTGGTTTTTCACGAACCGACTCATAATCTCAGGACTGCCAACAACCTGGAACTGCGAGGCATGTTTTTTGTCATATCGGGAAAAATAATACATGGACTAAATGCGAAAGGAGGGGAGCCGATGCATTGGATCGGCTGGTTTAAAAAGCAAGACAAAAGCTATACGCCAAATGAAGCCGACACTCAACCTCCCGCAGGCAACTTGTCTCCGCAGCACGTGCAGCAATTGTTTCACGATATTCACGATGCACAGGTGCATGAGTTGGATGCGGGAGTGCGGAAAGTCAAGCTGTTTTACATCCGTTCCTTTGTGGATCAAAAACAGGTCGAAAGCGACATCGTGCTTCCCCTTTTGCATGCCCCGGACGAACAAGCAGGACAAAAGGTGATTTCCGAAGATCGGGTGGACGTAACGACGTTGCAGCAAGCCGAAGAACTCATCCTGCAGGGAGGAATTCTTGTTTTTGATGAGATCGGGAACGTTTGCGCGGTCAAAAAGCAGGATCAACTCGGCCGCACTATCGATTCTTCCGAGCAGGAATCGATTGTGTACGGTCCTAAAGACAGCCTGAACGAGCGCCTTGACAAAAACTTGACCTTAATCCGTCGCCGGCTGCCCGTAGCAAGCCTAAAGTCAAAGAAATGGACCGCCGGATCGTTAAGCAAAACCTCTGTTGTGCTGCTGTACATGGAGGGTATTGTCAATCCGGAGCTGGTGCGGATCGCAGAGATGAAAACGAATCAATTTGATTTCGATGTTCTTCTCGATTCCTCCCATATCTCCGCTTTGATGGAGGACCACGTCAACAGCGTTTTTCCGCAATTTCAACAGACGGACCGTCCGGACGTGCTGGCCGCGGCGCTGGCCAGCGGCAAAGTGGTCTGGCTGGTGGACAACACGCCGTTTGCGCTTGTAGCGCCCATTACGTTCTTTGATCTGTTTCAGTCCCCGGAGGACTATATTCACCGATGGATGGTGGGCAGCTTCCTGCGGGGGCTTCGTTTTGTCGCGTTCGTAATTGCTCTGTTTTTGACCCCGGCTTACGTGGCGGTGACGGTTCACCATTATCAGATGGTTCCGCTGGAGATGCTGTTTGTCCTGATGCAATCCCGCAGTGAAATTCCGTATCCTCCGTTCTGGGAAGCGCTGCTCATGCTGCTGACGCTGGAGATATTAAAGGAAGCCAGTTTGCGCATGCCAACCAAATCCGGCCAAACGCTCGGCATCGTGGGCGGTATTGTCATCGGTCAAGCGGCCGTGGATGCAGGGATCGCTAGCAATGTGATGGTCATTGTGATCTCCATCTCCGCCATCGCCTCGTTTCTCGTACCCAATTATTTGATGACGAACGCGAGCAAACTGCTCCAATTTGCCCTGCTCATTCTGGCGGCATGGCTGGGCATGTGGGGCATTGGGTTCGGATTGCTCTGGCTGTGCATCCACCTGCACGGATTGACTTCGCTCGGGCAACCGTATTTGTCCCCGCTGAGCCCGTTTTTCGCAAGCGACTGGAAAGATACGGTGTTTCGTGCTCCGCTGTCCAGGATGCGCACAAGGCCGGCTTATTTGAAGCCGCTGCAGCGGATGCGCGTTACCGGGAGGAAACCGTGATGGCTTCTCGTGTAGGTTCGGCCGGTTTGTTTTCGATTTCAGCGCCCTTCGGTTTCTTGTCCCTCGCCTTCTGGGCGAACCGGATGCAAACGTTATATTATCTTTTATATTTGCCCAGTGTGCTTGCGGAGCCGGTTATGATCGGCCTCATCCTGCTGGCGGCGGGATGCTCGCACCTCAACATTTTGATGATTGCCCGCTGTTTTGCATGGAAAGAAACGCCCGGCGGTTATCTCGGCATCGTCCGCACGTTGGGATCGGCGGTGTCTTTCCTGTTTTTGCTTGCGGGGCTGTTCGCTGTTTTGATGAAAGGCATCGTGCTGATGATGGGTTATGTCGATATTGTGCATCATATTTTGTTTCCTGCCTTACATGCTACGTTGTTTGGCATCCTGCTATTGTGTGCTTGCGTATACCTGGCTCGATTGGGCATGGAGAAGACCGTTCGTTTTGCGATCGTTGCGTTTGTCGGCACGATATGGGTTACCTTCCTGTACGTGCCGTTTGCGTTTCCGCCGGCTGCCGAATACCGCCATCTGCTCCCTCTTCTTCCGGAGCACATGCCCAAGGGAGATTGGCAAACCTTTCTTACGATATGGGCGGCGTTCTCCGGTCCCGAATATATGCTGGCATTGCCGAAAGAGGCGGTAGACGCGAAGAAATTGAAAACGGCTCTGATTTCCGCCAATGCATTTACCGCATTCGAATACATATTCTTTTTTGTCATTTGCCTGACGTTTTACGGATCTGATTATTTGCAGCGGCAAGACTTGCCGATCGTCGATCTGATCCGGTATATTCAGCTTCCTTTCGCCGAACGGCTGGAAATGATTCTGATTCCAGCCTACGCCATTTCCGTCGTTTACGTCGTCGCCATCCTTCTATTGTATGCGGCGGGAGCAATCCAATGTCTTGCGCGCAGTCGTCTTTCAGAAGGAAGAGCGCCGTTTTGGTTGGCGTTTTTGATGATGCTTCTGCTGACATGGATGGCCGGTCGCTGGATATGGCCGGATGAATGGAAAGCCAAGGAGTGGATCACCTGGCTTTCATGGCTGGATGCCAGCACCTATACCGTTTTGCCTTTTGGCTTCTTCCTCTTGGGATGGATCACGATTCGCAGGAAATGGAGGGTCCGACATGCCGGCGGCTCGTCATAAACCGCTTCTTCTATTACTGGCGTTGCTTGTTCTCGGCGGTTGCTCGTTTGTCGATAAAACCAATACCATTGAGGAAATATCGCCGGTTGTATTGCTTTATCTGGATGAAGGGAACGACGGATCCGTAAAGCTGTCTACCATCATTCCCCCGCTGAAGAAAGAGAAAAAGAGCGTGATTACCACGTCCTCCAATACGTTAATCGAAGGGAGATACTTACGAAACTTGAAGTATTACCGGGAAACGAAAGGGGGGCAGATCCGAATGATTTTCTTCTCCGAAGCCATGGCTAACCGGGGGCTGACGTCTCTGCTCGATACGTTACTGCGTGATCCCGAAATTTCCAGCCGCGTGTTTCTCTCTGTTGTGCGTGGCGATATGATCGGATATTTGAACAGGCAGATGCAGAGCGGGCAGGAGGAAATCGACTTGTATCTGTACAAAATGTTTGCGCACTACGAAAAGCAAGGGCAATTGACGACAAGCAACGTGCATGAATTCCTGGCCAGGGTGTACAACCCTTATGCCGATCCGGTTCTTCCCTATTACGCCGTCGCGAACAATGAACTTCGTTATTCCGGGACGGCGCTGTTCCGCGGGGATAAGATGGTCGGGACGGTTTCGCTGCCCGATGACGTCTTTTTCCAAATGTTGCATGAAAAGAGAGGCGTTCAAAAGACGGTGCCGCTGCCAGCGGCGGATGTCGTGCTCGGCAGTATCAAAACCGAGCGGCAAATTCGTTTCACCGATTCGTTCCGGAACGTTCATATTGACGTGATGCTTAAAGGACGGGTGGAAGAAGTCCCCGCTGGACAGAAGACGGACAGCCCACGGGAACTGCAGGAGTTCGAGCGTACGCTTGAACGGAGAACCCAGGAAAAGCTGGAGAAAGTCATCGGTCGAACGCAGTCGTTATGTGTCGACCCGTTCGGCCTGGGCATGCACACGGTAGGATGGAAGGGCCGGCCATTTACCCGTGAGCAGTGGAACCAACGATGGCCGGATATGGACGTGACGATCCATGTTTCGTTGAAGTTGGAGCATACCGGGATGCTCGATTCGCATGCGGACCGGCGATGAAGACGCAGCTCGCGCGCCCTGTGTCACTCGCCAATGATCGCGTCTTCATGACATGGAACGTTTGAAGCCGCGTACAAAAGCGCTCACATTCCCCAAACAGCAAGTCCCCTGCGGATTGTGGATTTCGCATGCGCAGCGGCCAGCCTGTACCTGAGTTTTGATCCGGTCAACATACGATTCCGGCATGATCGGAAGGTGCGCAGCAATCCACAGGAATTCCCCCTTGCAGGATGTGTGAAAGGAATTGACGTTCGACGCCTCTGGAATCGTAAGGTAGCTTCCAAATCTTTACGAATTTTTTTCGCACGAAAAATTTTATGTGTGGCGTCTGGAACCGGATCAACTGATCAATTATACCGGCGTTGTGATGCTGCACACCTTTTGCATTTATCCTTTGACTGCTTTTCTCTACCTGACTCGTTTTCCAGAAGTCGAATGGAAGGCTGCGGTTCACATTGCAAAATGGGTGCTGATCTATATCGGTGTAGAATGGGTTGGATATCGCCTCGGTTATATTACCTACTCCCACGGCTGGAATTGCTGGTGGTCGCTTTTCTTTGATGTACACATGTTTCTGATGCTTCGCTTTCATCATACAAAGCCGGTTTGGAGCATCCCGATGACGATACTGTCCATCTTCTTTTACTTGATCCTGTTCGGTTATCTGTAAAGAATCCATGCCCCGTGACTGGCATTTTTGCCGAGGACGCATATAATGACGTGATCCAACTTTTGAGGAGTGATGAATCATGTCCGTTGCGGCTCAAACAAGTACAAAGAGTGTACCTCCCTTTTCCATATGGGGGGTTCATGCATCTGTCGCCGGAAGACCGGTTGTGTGGGGCAAACTCGTGATGCGTGTTTTGCCGGATCAACAAATTCAAGGCACCATCCGATTTCGCGGAACGCCGATTCCGATTGAAGGAAGCTGGAATGAAAGCGGGCAGCAGATCATGTTTCATTCCCCCTACGCCGCCTACTCCGGCCATTTATCCATCTACGACGATGTCCAGATTCAACTTCGGCATCTGGTTCTCACCGGACGCCTCCAGATGCTCCCCCCCTCTTTACAGGCAGGTGAGTATGGAACCTGGGTAGCGACAACAGATATAAGCTTGCCGGAGTATAGCGGCTATGTCCCGCCCCAACCGTCTTCAACTTCGCTGCCGCCGGTTGGCGTATTTGTAACGTCGAATATACTGTATGGAAACTCGCGGTTATAAAGCAGGCACCTATCCGTCATTGTCCCCAAATATGGCCTTGACGGATAAAAAATGATCGTTGCCGGGTTCTGTGCAGGGTATGGAAATGGAATCGCTGGTGCATCGTCTTGTCAACAGAAGAGCACATGATGGGGATCCAGATAACGGAAAGGGGTGGAATCGGTGGACGAAAATCAGATTCATCATGTAATCGAACAAGCCTATCAATTGATTGTCTAAGCACACCGCAACATGACTGACATTTGGCGCACTCACGTACTATTTACGCGACAATGGTGGTTGGGAGTAGGTTTATCGATATGCCCCTGGCTATTTTGGATCGGATTTCGGGATAAGAGAGCTACGGGACAGTTTCTCCTATCCGGGTTTATGATGATTATCGTGTCGTCGTGGCTGGACCAGCTTGGGATTGCCATGGGACTTTGGCATTATCACTGGGAAGTCATACCATTCATGCCCGCTAATTTTCCATGGAATTTTTCACTTCTTCCCGTCACGGTTATGTTCTTACACCAGTACAAGTCTGGCATACATCCGTTGTTCAAAGCTCTCCTATTTGGGGGATTTTCCGCTTTTGTGGCCGAGCCGGTCTCACAAATGGCCGATTTATACCACCCCGTTCACTGGAAACATACATATTCGTTTCCTATCTATGTGGGGCTATATCTGCTGGCTTCGAGCATCGCCAAGCGGGGCGTTGATTGCACAGATTCATCCTCGGTAGATAAATAAAGGCCAAAACCATAAGTTTACCGATTCCAAAAATCATGCCCAGATTCATGAGCTGCATATTTACCATGTCATTGTTAAAGACTCAAGTTTGTTAATTGATGATCTACCGGACCACTATCGATTCTCGTCATAACGGCTGACAACGAGTTCCTTTTGGAATAAGCATTTTTTTTAAGCATAGAATTTAATGATTCTATTCTCTACCAGGACATGGGTGAAATATGAAGAAAAACACAAATATGATAATACAAATCGCCGCAACATATACGGGAACCGTGGTGGGAGCCGGATTTGCTTCAGGACAGTCGATTATGCAGTTTTTCACGGTATACGGAGCCTATGGGGTATTAGGCATTTTATGCAGCACCTTTCTTTTTGTGTGGATCGGCACTAAAATGATGATTCTAGCTCACCATATCAAAGCATTTTCATATCAGGAGTTTAATGTTTATCTGTTTGGCAAGATTTTCGGCAAAGTCGCAAATGCCTTGACTTTTATTATTCTATTTGGGGTAACGGCCGTGATGCTTTCAGGAACCGGTACCATTTTCGAAGAACAACTCCGTCTACCCTATCAACTGGGTATTATCATCAGCATCGTTTTGTGTTATCTGGTGATGACGAAGGAAATCAGCGGAATTATGTTCGTAAACTCGTTAGTCGTTCCCATGATGCTTTTTTTCACTATTCTCCTTGTCGTAAAGGTTGTCAGAATAGACAATATTTTTGATATAGTCGGTTGGCAGAACCAACAACTGTACAATTTGAAGTGGTTCGTGAGTCCGTTTGTGTATGCAGGATTGAATTTTGCTTTTATTCTAGCCGTTATGGTTCCTCTGGGGAGTGAGGTGGATGACGAAAGCGCATTAAAATGGGGAGGGTTTTGGGGAGGCATTGGTCTTGGTTTTATGCTTCTTGTCAGCCATTTTGCAATGAGCTCAAAGATGCCCGAGATTCTTCAATACGATATTCCGATGGCCGAGATTATTCGAGATTTCGGGCGGTTTTTTCATGTATTGTTTTTGCTCGTAATCTATGGAGAAATATTCACCACATTGATAGGCAATGTTTTCGGAATTTCTCGTCAAATCCAAAGTCTATATAATCTTCCTAGAAGTTGGTTAGTTCTTGGCATATTACTTGCTAGTTTTTTGATTAGTCAAGCCGGTTTCACCTCCTTACTTACTTATCTTTATCCGCTATTTGGGTATATGGGTTTGATACTTCTTATTTTTTTAGCAGCTCAACGGATGCCCAGGGACTAAGTCTCCATATTTTTATAAGTTGATTCGGCACGAAATCCAACTATTGGGTAATTATGCTACTATCGGAATTAAGGCACAGGGTTCCATCGATCCAACTTCTTATTTCCAAGACTTTTGGCCTGCCGTCTTAATAGCTAACATAAATGACCTCCATAAGAATAAAGAATACAGCATAGGGTAGACAGTTGCATGTCATATAGAGTATTTCCAACGACTTCACCTAAAAAATAGCTGAAATGAAGTCAAACGGTGTTACTTGACTAAATTGGTTTTTCCCTAACATCTTTGTAATGATGGACAATGGACAATCCTACAAAACCTAGCAAGAACTCAATTGAGAATTGAAGAAACAACTTTTCATTTCCTCTTTCATCAAATGATTGGTGAAAGCAAGCACGCCGTTTGATCGAGAATCCGCTGCAAATGCGTGCGTTGAGGCGGGACTTCCATCCGTAAGGGAATGGAGTCCGCAAGATCATGCTCGAATTGTTCCGCCAGTTTTCGTGCTACTTCAGAACTGTACACAACTTCGCACACTTCATAATTCAGACGGTAGCTTCTTAAATCAAAATTTGAGGAGCCTATCTCGGCAATTTCTCCGTCAATGATCATTAACTTCGCATGCAACACGCCTTTATTGTAGAGGTAGATATGAACCCCGGCTTCCAAAAGTTCTCCATAGTAGGTCCGACTTGCAGCTCCAACGATGATCGATACCACGTGGCGGGGAACTAAGCGCACTCGGACACCGCGAACCAAAGCTGCTTTAATCGCCATAATAATGTCTGCATCTGGCACAAAGTAAGGCGCGATATTCCAATGGGCGTCGAAGACTGCTTGCAGTTCGTTTGCAGGTTAACCCACTATTCGAATATGGGTGTCGCGCCAAAAGCCGACATTCGACTTTAATCCGGTATATTCATCCCCGATATTGATGCCTCCAGTAAAAGCTTCCTGACCATCGAATACAACAATCTATGATTTCGGCAACTCCAATGGCGGCCGTAGCCATGGGCGTGCGTTGGGCCGAGGGGGAACTTGGATACTGTCAACTTTAGCAGTCGCGATGGGGGCGGCAGTGTTTAGGTTTATCCAAGGTTAGCTGTCTAAACAAAAGAATAGTGGCGAAAAGAGATCAAACCCTACAAGTTGAGTAGGGTTTGATCTCTTTTCTAATCTGTTCACCGATGAAAACAGACAAGCCATGTCCTCAATATTCATGGTTTGTCTGTTTTTCTTAAAACCCCTTATATTGAGGTTCTTCATTTTCCAACTGTTGTACGCGGCTTTCTACTTGCTGCACGATTTGTTGGGTTTGTTGGGCCGCATTCGTAAAGAGCGATTTTGCTTCTTGATTTTGTGTTTCCAAAGCAAATTGTTCCAGACTCGCCTGAGCACTTTTTAAAGATGCTACGCACGTTTTCACTTGAGAAGCAACTGTCACGGAATGTCACCTCCTTTACCTTAGGATAGGATAATGTTTCAGGGGTAATAGGAATAGATGCTTACATTCTCCCAATACCGAAATTAATATTTCCGTCTCGCAACAAAAGTATACGTTAGAAAAAAATTCAAATGGAAATGCATGAAAATAATGGAATTAGGACATATTAACTTTTGTCGATTAATGTGATTGGAAAGGAATGGTGATATTATGCCGGATTGGGTAGAAATCGCTTTGCGAACGTTGTTGGCTATGGGGGTACTTTTTGTCCTAACGAAGATATTGGGGAAACGGCAGGTATCACAGCTGTCATTGTTTGAGTATATCACCGGAATCACGATCGGCAGCCTTGCAGCTTACGTTTCGTTGGATCTGGAGACCAATTGGTATTTAGGCTTGGTTGCGATGACGGTTTGGACCGTTGTTTCTTTAGGGATTGAATTTCTACAGCTGAAAAGCAAAACGGCAAGAGACCTATTCGACGGCAAAGCAACAGTGCTCATTAAGGACGGCAAGATCATGGAGGATAACCTAAAAAAAGAAAGGATTACCACGGATGAACTTATGGAACAGCTTCGAATAAAGAATGTGTTCAAAGCTGCCGATGTTGAATTCGCCATCATGGAGTCAAGCGGTGACGTTAGCGTTCTTTTAACCAAGGAAAATCAACCGTTAACGCCTAAACACCTGGGAATAAATGTCGGGCCAGAACAAGAACCTCAATCGGTCATTATGGATGGAAAAATAATGGACGAACCGCTTGCCACGATAGGTCTAAACAGGAAATGGCTGGATACGGAACTGGAGAAATTAGGTGTTTCGATTGATAACGTATTTCTTGGACAGGTGGATTCCTATGGCCAGCTATACGTTGATTTATTTGATGATCAGATCAAAGTACCGAAACCCCAGAAAAAAGCCGCGTTGCTTGCAACATTGAAAAAGTGTGAAGCGGATCTCGAAATGTTTGGCTTATCTACCAAAGAACAAAATACAAAGCAGATGTACGAGCAATGTTCAAAAGCGTTAGAAAAGATTATTGATGAAGTTAAACCATTGCTGATTCGTTAACAATTCGCTAATTATACGTCAGCTGAAAATCGAGGAGGATGTTCATGGCAAATAATATAAAGAAAAATTTAACGCGGGTACAACAGGAATATAAAGAATTGGCGCAAAGCGTCGAACCTCCGAGGCCCATACTCAAAAACTTCATTCGTGCGTTTATAGCCGGCGGGGCCATTTGTTTGGTTGGACAAGCCATCCAGGAAATGTTTGTGCATTGGGGCGGCTTTGATGAGAAAAAAGCTGGGGACCCTACCGTGGCGGTTATGATACTCCTTTCTGTCATTCTGACCAGCATGGGGGTGTACGATAAGTTTGCCCAATGGGCTGGTGCGGGTTCTGCAGTGCCTGTGACGGGATTTGCGAATTCGATGGCATCCGCTGCGATTGAACATCAGAGTGAAGGTATGGTGCTCGGTGTTGGCGGTAAAATGTTTAAACTGGCTGGACCGGTTATTGTATTTGGTACAGTCGCCGCCTTTGCGGTAGGAATTGTACATTTGCTGATCAAAGGCGGGGGAGGCTCTTAATATGTTAAAGGGACACCAGAGTTGGCTATTTGAGAACAAGCCGTTCATCCGATCAACAGCAACGGTAGTGGGTCCATTTGAAGGAAGAGGCCCGCTGGCCAAAGATTTTGACATTGTCCATGGAGAATCCATGATGGGACAAAAGAGCTGGGAGAAAGCAGAAAAGGCATTGATTGAAGAAGCGGCAAAACTGGCTATTGAAAATGCGGGGTTGACAAAGGAACAAGTACAGTTTTACATAGGCGGGGATTTGATGAATCAAATCATTAGCAGCAGTTTTGCCGCGCGAACATTATCGATCCCTTACATCGGTGTGTTTGGTGCTTGCTCAACCTCGATGGAAAGTCTGGCATTAGCAGCTAACCTTGTAAATTCCGGTTCGGCGAAATTTGTGTTGGCGGGGACATGCAGCCATGATTCCAGTGCGGAGAAACAGTTCCGATATCCGACCGAGTACGGCTCGCAAAAACCGCCAACCGCCCAATATACGGTAACCGGGGCCGGTGCTGCCATCATATCCACGGAAGGTGACGGACCGGTTGTTACTTCTGCCACCATTGGCCGGGTTATCGATATGGGCATTAAAGACCCGTTTAATATGGGCGCAGCGATGGCTCCTGCAGCGGTAGACACCATTGAGGCGCATGTTCGGGATTTGGGAATTGAACCGGGTTATTACGATTTGATCGTTACCGGCGATCTTGCGAAAGTCGGATATGAAATCGCCTGTAAATTGTTTAAGAAACATAACTTTCCCATCGAACAAACCGAATATTCCGATTGCGGGATGATGATTTACGATTATGAAACCCAAATGGTTCAGGCCGGAGCAAGCGGCTGCGGTTGTTCGGCAGTTGTTACCTATGGACATTTGCTAAATCGGATGCGAAGAGGTGAACTGAAACGAATCCTCGTTGTCGCTACGGGGGCGCTGCTATCCCCGATTTCATTTCAACAAGGGGAAAGCATTCCTTGTATCGCTCATGCCGTATCCATAGAGGCAGGGAGGGAGATATTATGATTTTTCTTTGGGCTTTTTTGGTGGGCGGTGCAATCTGTGTTTTCGGACAATTTTGTTTTGATATCTTGAAACTTACACCGGCCCACACCATGACCTTGCTTGTTGTACTGGGCGCGATTGTCGATGGAATTGGATGGTATGACCCGCTGATTGAATTTGCCGGGGCAGGAGCATCGGTCCCGATTACAAGTTTTGGTAACGCGCTTGTCCATGGTGCGCTTCAAGAACTAGAGAACAATGGCTGGATTGGGATCATCACCGGAATTTTCGAAGTGACCAGTGCCGGAATATCTGCTGCGATTATTTTTTCGTTTCTCGCTGCATTGTTTGTAAAACCCAAAGGATAATACGGGGCCCAATCCGAATTTCGTTGGCTAAAATACACTGTAACGGTCGGTCAGGGCGATCCCTAACCGGCCGGTTTTGATTATGAGAAACATTTACTTGTTCCAATCTGTACGGAATGTCCCCATCGATAATCTCAAAGGTTACGTTGACCAAGCTATAAAAGCCATATACTGTCAGACGCTATTTATTTCGGTTCCTATATTCTCCATCACTTCTTTGGTTCGCTCCATTAAACTCGGCTCGGTTGGAACATTTTCACTTGCCTTTCCATCCAAGATTATTGGAGATTTGTTACTTGTCGTTTTGATTCGCTGTTTAAATTGTGATTTAAGTTCGCTTTTTTCCATAATTTCTCCTTTTCATTCGCCATTTTCAGAATATGCAACTGATATTATTCCGATTTTCATATCCTTTATGCATCATAGGAGTCAGGTCCCCAAAAGGCTGTGTTTCCGCCTGTATATAGACAACCAACCCGATAAAATGACCGGAAACCGGGCGGATGCCGTTGTCGCTTCTATGCGCCTGCCATAGACTAATGCTGTAAGTTCAACTTTACCTAACCCAAGGAGGAATGTTTTCAAATGCAGTTTATCAAACAGGTAATGCCCATGTATACGCATGACCAGGCCGCTTATGTCAGGCAAATGTACGATTGGCACATGAAAATGGCTCAGTATCACGAACAATTACGTACCTTTCATCTGGAAAGGGCGAAACAATTTCAAAAGCTCTCCGAAGAAAAAGCGAAAACGTCAGAAATATCCAGCGACACCAGCGTCGCTTAAAGGCGAACCGACATGGAGCGATGTGATGAATTGGCAGCATTCCGAATCAAAATCTGGGACCGCTATGTAACCCTTCGTTCCCAATATGGAACCCGGATGCCCTTGTCTTTCGACCAGTTCTGGTATGACTTTTTGGCCAGGCACATGCTATCCGACTGTGGCGTAGAGCAAGTATATGAGGACTTCTGCAACAACTGGGAGAATCGGTGTGTGAAAAATGTTTGCGATTCGAGCCATCGGTAGAATGCCTGCGAAATAGGACCAAATGGCCGGCTGTTGCCCAAAATGGGTTGCTCCGGCCTTTGATATTTGTATGCAGGGGACAAGGGTAGATGGGATCAAATCCAAGCGGACTTTCACGATGCGGATAACTGCATAGGATGATTCGTTTCTGGACAACTTAAATGCTGTTTGCATAAATTTGGAAAGGCGGATGCCTGCATGTTACCAACATTCAGTACAAGCATTAAAAACTGGACTACCTCTGCCCCAAGACAACCAAATCGATGTAAAAATTGCATCTGGGGCAACTGGGATGGGTTGAAACAATTTTGTTCGAAACCTGTCTGCATTAAGAAACAACCAGTATAAGAGAAAGTCCATCTTCTTTTACTTGATCATGTTCGGTTATCTGCAAAGAATTCTTGCCCAGTGACTGGCATTTTTTCCGAGGACGCATATAATGACGTGATCTAACTTTGAGGAGTGATGAATCATGTCCGTTGCGGCTCAAACAAGTACAAAGAGTTTACCTCCCTTTTCCATATGGGGAGTTCATGCATCTGTCGCCGGAAGACCGGTTGTGTGGGGCAAACTAGTGATGCGTGTTTTGCAGGACCAGCAAATTCAAGGCACCATCCAATTTCGCGGAACGCCGATTCCGATTGAAGGAAGTTGGAATGAAAGCACGCAGCAGATCATGTTTCATTCCCCCTACGCCGCCTACTCCGGCCAATTAACCATCTATGACGATGTCAAGATTCAACTTCGGCATTTGGTTCTCACCGGACGTCTGCGGATGCTACCCTCTTCTTTACAGGCGGGCGAATATGGAACCTGGGTAGCGACAACTGATATAAGCTTGGCGGGGTATAGCGGCTATATCCCACCGCAACCGCCTTCAACTTCGCTGCCGCCGGTCGGCGTATTTGTAACGTCGAATATACTGTATGGAAACTCGCGTATATAAAACAGGCACATATCGGATGAAAAATGATCGGTAAGCGGATAACGGAAAGGGGTGGCATATCAGTGGACGAAAATCAGATTCATCATGCAATCGAACAAGCCTATCAATTGATTGTTGAAGCACACCGCAACATGACTGACATTTGGCGCACTCACGTACTGTTTACGCGGCAATGGTGGTTTGGAGTAGGTTTATCGATATGCCCCTGGCTATTTTGGATCGGATTTCGGGATAAGAGAGCTACGGGACAGTTTCTCCTATCCGGGTTTACGATGATTATCGTGACATCGTGGTTGGACCAGCTTGGGATTGCCATGGGACTCTGGCATTATCACTGGGAAGTCGTACCGTTCATGCCGGCCAATTTTCCATGGAATTTTTCACTTCTTCCCGTCACGGTTATGTTCTTACACCAGTACAAGTCTGGCATACATCCGTTGTTCAAAGCTCTCCTATTTGGGGGATTTTCCGCTTTTGTGGCCGAGCCGGTCTCACAAATGGCCGATTTATACCACCCCGTTCACTGGATGCATACCTATTCTTTTCCTATCTATGTTGGGCTGTACTTGCTGGCTTCAAGCATTGCCAAGAAGGGCATAGATTTCGGTAAATCTTTTCAAAAAGACTCTAACCCCTGACAATAGCCAATCGTAAAATTTTACCATTCATTATTTTTCTGACGGGTTGACATATTACATATGGATGCCATTTCAGGAGGTGATCAACATGACGGTAGCTTCTCAAGTGAAAACAGCTGTAGCTTCATTAAAAAGCGCACAGGCCAGCTTTGAACAGTTTGCGTTAAATACACAAAACCAGCAGGCCAAAACCACGTTCACAAATGCAGCGCAACAGACACAAAACATCATTGACCAGGTCACTCCACGGTTACAACAAATTGAACAGGAAGAACCGCAGTATAAAGGTTTCTAATAAAGGGCCATGCCGATCTCTTCTCGGCATGGCTGCCCCTTTATTCCCTCGTAGATGACTGGATTGGGAGGCTGATTTTCTTGGCATGGATAGCAGGATTATGGCTAGTAAATACGGCACTATTGATCATCATTGCGGTTCGGGAGGTGCGCCGCCCCGCCAAAGCGTTGACTTGGATATCAGTCGGACTTGTATTACCGATTATCGGATTCGTTTGTTACCTGTTCGTCACGAATCCTGTGCAAATGCGGCGGGACAAGCTCGTTTCTTCGCACAATAACCCAATAGCGTTGCCTACAGCATGTGGTGACTCCGCTTTTGTTATCGCTCGGGCTTTGCAACCTTTGTCTGTCAGTGGCCTTCGAACCGGTTCCGTCCAAATCCTCACGAACGGGATGGAAACCTACGGAAAACTCCTTCAATCAATTCAGGCCGCACAAAAGTCAATCGATCTGGAATATTACATATACCGGAATGACCATATCGGTAAACGTATCACAGATGTGCTGATTGACCGGGCTTTATCCGGTGTGAACATTCGTTTTATAAGGGATGGCTGGGGAAGCCGGTCGTTTCCCAAACATGCGGTTCGCCGGATGATGGAAGCAGGCATTGAATGCAGGACCATCTTTCCCTTGCGAATCCCCTGGGTACTATCCAACTTGACATACCGGGATCATTGCAAGATCGTCATCGTCGACGGAAAGGAAGCCTTCATGGGAGGAATCAACGTTGGGGACGAGTATACCGGAATGAAGCCGGATGTCGATTTTTGGCGCGACACTCATATGCGGTTAACCGGCGAAACAGCGGATGATGTGAAAGCCGTTTTTGAGGCTCACTGGAAAATGGCGTCACCGGACATGCTCCATTTAACGAGAAAGGCAAAATTTCTCCCTGAATCGGCTCAACTTTCTGACGATAAAGCCATTCATCCATTTCCATCCGGCAAAACAGAACGAGGATACGGATGGGAATGGGGATCGGAGCTGGGAACGATGGAAGGCCCCCACATGGGAAAAGCTTCCCCATCCAAGGATTCGCATAACGTCTATATACAGATATTCGAAGGCAATCCCGGGCTGCCTACTCCGGTCATTCGGGAAATGCATTTCATCTGCCTGACGCAGGCGACCCGAACCATCGACGTGACCAACCCTTATTTTATACCCGATGCGGATATCATTATGGCCATCAAAACAGCCGCGGCGCGTGGCGTTCGAGTGAGATTACTGGTGCCGCGCCAAGTGATTCCTAAAGTTGCAGGAGCTGCAAGCCGTACGTATTATGGCGAACTCGTGGAAGCAGGGATCAATGTGTTTCAGTACAACAAAGGGGTATTGCACGCCAAAGTCATGATTATCGATGGCGAGATTGCCGAAGTGGGTTCTTCCAACTACGATCTCCGTAGTTACCGTTTAAACTACGAAGTGTGTGCAGTGATGTATCATTCCGATGTGGCCCGGGAGCTTACGGAACAATTCGAACGGGATCTCGCCGAGGCTACTCCATATCGTTTGGAAGATCATATGCATCGTACTTCTTCCGAGCGCATGCTTGATCAAGCGGCGCGTTTGTTGTCTCCTTTGTTATAAATCTCAAAAGTTACATGGAATTGAATCGAAGTCCAGTTTCCACTGGCGAAAGGGGAGAAGGCTTCCAACGAAGACAAGTAATATCGGATTTGGGCTACCGTCTATGGTGCAAATATCACGCCCGGCATATAGTGTAGAAAAAAAGGAGCTGCATCATAGATGATCATGATGAAACCGATTGAAGTGGAAGGTCATCAGGTTATAAGTATCGAGGTCGCCCTGCCCAAAACAACACTTCTTGCCATCACAACCGATCACGGATATATCATGTGCGGCGCGCTGGATATCCGTTTGTTAAATGAGAAATTAAACGATCGCCGCATTGTCGCAGGACGCGCAACCGGGGTGCGAACCATAGAGCAATTGCTGGATGCCCCACTCGATATGGTTACTACAGAGGCGGAATTACGCGGAATTCGCCCTGGAATGAAAGGAGCAGATGCGCTTTTAAAGATGGTAAGCGGGGGCAGGTAATTGTTGAGTCCATTCTTAAGGAAAGTAGGGGGATTTTTTGTTAACGGGTCTGCATATTGTCTTCCTTGGAGGCGATGCCCGGCATCTTGAAATCATTCGGTCATTCACTGACCTGGATGCAAATGTTGCGGTAATCGGTTTTGAAGATTTGCACGAACAACTTCATGAAGTCCATTATTCCAAGCTTACGAAGGAGGTTCTTCGCAAAGCGGACATATTGATATTACCGGTTGTCGGTACAGACGACCATGGCAGAGTAGAATCTTCATTTTCAGCTGAAACGCTATTGCTGAACAAGGAATATATGTCTTCCTTGCCGAAACACGCAAAAGTCTATACTGGCATAGCCAAGTCCTACTTGAAGAACCTTTGCGCGGAACTGGGGATCGATCTGATTGAATTATTCAGCAGGGACGATGTTGCCATCTTCAATTCCATTCCCACTGCGGAAGGCGCCTTAATGATGGCCATTCAACATACGGACATTACCATACATGGTTCGCGTTGTATGGTGCTGGGCTTGGGGAGAATCGGTCTTACGTTAGCCGGTATGCTTCACCGCCTGGGGGCACGCGTCAAAGCGGGTGTGCAGAAACCGGAGGAGTTTGCACGTGCCTGGGAGATGGGGATTGAGCCGTTTAATACGAAAGATTTGTACGATGAAGGCGTAAATGTGGATATTATTTTTAACACAGTTCCGGCGCATATTCTTAGTTCTCGTGTTTTAACCCGTATTCCGCATCACGCTATCATTATTGATTTGGCTTCCAAACCTGGTGGGACTGATTTTCGTTTTGCCGAAAAACGTGGAATCAAGGCCTTGTTGGCACCAAGTTTACCGGGATTGGTCGCGCCAAGAACGGCTGGACGTATATTGGCGAGTACGTTATGTCAATTGATCCAGGACGAACGGAGTCGAAACCGAGAGCAAATGGACATACTTTCCTGTCCTTCCGGGATATGAGATCGTGAACACTGAATAACGAATCAATTGAAGGTGTGATTACTTGTGTATACTTGATCATAGAGGCTGGCAACTTTGCCGGCCTCCGTCTTATTTTCGTAAGAATTCGGATGATGAAGTGCGTGGTGAAGCGGCTCTTTCGCAGATCACAAGTCGGTTCCGTTTCCATGGCTAGCGTTCGGGGACTCCAAGTTAAGTTGGTCTCGGAATCTTGTTCCAACTGTTACAAATGACCTATATAATAGAGTACATACATAGGTTCTTAACAGAAGAACGTTACGTATGCAACTATACGCTTATTGCACAGTCGGAGGTTACTTGCACAATGGATATTTCAGATTTGCTTTCGCATCCTGTCGCCCACCACGCATTTCATTATACACTTGTCGGAAAAGCTATGGTTCGGCTCGGCGGGGAAGTGGAAATGGTCAATCGCTCGCTATGCAACATGCTGGGCTATACAGAACAAGAACTGCTGCGAATGAGAATACATGATATCATTTATACGGAAGACGTTCCATTATATAACGGATCCATCAATGACTTGTTAGGCGGTAATTCCGATTATGTCGAAATGGAAAATCGTTATATTTGTCTTGACGGCAGACACAAATGGGGAACGACAACCCTATCGATCATCGAAGTGGAGGAATATCCGGAAAGGATATTCTTGATCCAGATTCAGGAGATCACGTATCGCAAAAGGCTTGTTGAATTGAACGAGGAATACGCGGATAAATTCAGAATGCTTGCTGACAATCATTCCGATCTTGTTTACGACGTCATGTTGGATGGAAGTATCAGCTATGTGAACCGCGCCTGCACGAAATTATTGGGCTATGACTTATACGAATTGGAAAGAACACTTGGAGACATCATTTGGAAAAGTCTGGAGCACGTGACGGAAACGTATACCAATGCCCGGTTTGAAATGGAAACTTCAATTGAAGCGAAAGACGGCCAAATATTAAAATTCAGCGTATTGCATATCCCGAATTTCATTCAGAATGAACTCGTAGGGCTGCATTGCATCGCAAGGGATATTACCCTGCAATCCAGTATGGAAAAGGCCCTGAAGCACAGCGAGAAAAAGTATCGTTTGTTAGCGGACCACACGGGGGAAATGATTGCTACACTGAATATCAATGGCATTATCTACTACATATCGCCGGCGTGCAAACCATTGCTGGGTTATGATGCGACGGAATTGATAGGAAGACCTGTCTGGGAACTGTTCTATCCTCCCGATATAGAAAAATTGGACAACTCGCAAGAGTGGATGAATGAAGACGGTTATGTCAACATTTTGCGATTACGTCGAAGAGACGGCTCCTTTGTTTGGGTGGAGGTCGTAAGCAACACGCTACGGTACGATTCGGGCAATGTTCGTGAAATAGTTAAGGTTTTTCGAGATATCACGAGCCGAAAGACGCTGGAAGACGTCCTGGCTACTCAAGAACGTGTCATGAGTGGTATTGTCGAAATGATGGATGTCGGCGTTGTGATTTGTGATGAAAATGGGATATTGACAAGCATGAATAGAGCCGCAAGACAATTGCACGAATTCGTACAGATACCTCTTTCTCCCGAACACTGGAGTTCTACATACGGATTGTATGAATCGGATGGAAAAACGCTGTTGAGCAAGGAACGCGTCCCGCTTTATCGGGCGTATCGGGGCGAAAGTTTCCGCGATCTGGAAATGGTCGTTAAAAAGTCGAATGGCGAGCATCGCCTCGTTCTCTGTCATGGGAAGCCGATCATTGTTCACAATAAAATTGTGGGCGGCATTTGTGTCATGCACGATATTACCGAATTTGATGCAGCCAAGCAATCTGCTCATCAGGCAGACAAATTATCCATAGCGGGTCAAATGGCCGCGGGAATTGCGCATGAAATTCGAAACCCGCTTACCGCGCTGAAAGGATTTCTGCAATTGTTAAGCGCCGGCAACGAAAATGGAAGTAAGTACTACGATATTATGAAGGATGAATTAACTCGTATCGAACTTATTCTAAATGAACTGCTGGCCTTAGCCAAACCGCAAGAGATGAACATGACGCGGCATGATCTTTCCGAGCTGATTCAGGATATCGTCGTGCTGCTTCAGGCGCAGGCCACTTTACATAATGTTGAAATTCACTTTCATCCAACCAAGGAATCCGTGCAGATCCGGTGCGATGGAAATAAAATCAAACAGTTATTTATTAATTTGATTAAGAATGCCATTGAAGCGATGCCTGAAGGGGGAACTGTCTGGATCGAACAAATGCGATGCGATGAATGGGTTAAAGTAAGCATAAGGGATAACGGGGTTGGAATTCCGCAAGAATTGTTGCAAAAGATCGGACAACCCTTTTTTACGCAGAAAGAGACAGGAACGGGTCTCGGGCTATCCATTTGTTATCAGATTGCAGAGTATCACAATGCGAATATTGAGGTTGCAAGCGAGGTTGGTGAAGGTACAACTTTCACCGTATCGTTTCCCGTCGCTCTGTAACAACGAATTTAATAACTTCTTTGAAAGTGGGTTTAATTTTATTCATAACCCATCCACTTCGTGACGAGAAATTCGCTCGCTTGTTTACTGCAGTTTGCACATGATAAGTGGCCGGGAAGGGAGTTAATGGAGGAAGCAAATGGAGGACGTTAATAGAGATGAAGCAAATCGTAGAGTTCCTTATGAATTCCGATCAAATGGATATTGGACTGGCTGTCGTTGATTCAGAAGCCAGAATTTTATGGTTAAATACAACCATGAACACATGGTACTCAGTAACCCCCGAAGAAGAATTCCCTGCACACTCGGCAATACAAGCGATCGTGGGGCAAGTATTGCAGGATAAAAAGAATTACCCGGGAGTACTCGTACAAGAGAAGTTAGATGGCAAAGTGCGATCCATGATCGCCTATGTATACCCTCAGTTAAAAGGGGAATGTTTTGTTCTAATGGCCGATATCCAAGATTTTCAACAGTACGTGCAAATTCAATGTGAGAAAGAAAGAAGGGAAACGATTGGGCATATGGCGGCGGGCACAGCCAATATCATTTTAAATCCTTTAGCGGTAATCAAAGGGACGCTTCAACTTCTGGAAAAAAGTTCGAAGGATCATGTTTCCGTTTTGCAATTTGCGGCATCTCCGCCTCATCAGAAAATGACAGGATACTTTAAGCTGCTCGATGAGCAAATTCAGACGATCGACAAAGCGTTGCAGCGGTTTTTGCTCTTTGGAAAGCCTTCCCAATTGAAATTTGTTCCTGTTTCCGTCATTTCGTTCATGCAGGAATGGGTTCCCGGTATACAAATCCAAGCACTAGACAAAAAAGTGCGTTTCGCTTTGGAATATCCGGAGCGAAACGGCTTTGTGTTAGGAGACCCCAAGCTGCTGCGAGCGGCGCTGCAAGAAATCATTGACAACGCATTAGATGCAAGTCCCCCAGGTTCTGTCTTAACGCTCCGAATAAACATTACGGATAATCATATCCACATCATTGTTCGCGATCAAGGAGCAGGAATTCCAAAAGATCTGCAGTCCCGAATCATCCTACCGTTTATTACAAGTAAACCGGACGCTATCGGATTTGGGCTTAGTTTCAGTCATGCTATGATCGCAAAAATGGGGGGCTCTTTGAATTTCGAAAGCTCGGAGGTCGGCACAAATGTTATCGTTCAATTACCGACATTTACGGGAACAACTTAAAATTGTCGGTAACATTGCTGTAAATGCCAATGGCTACACAACAAACCCTCAAAAAATTTTTTCGGGGGCTATTGCCGGGAGTTTCTGACCAAAGGCATATTCCAATTCAACTATGCAGGGTAGCAAAGAATAATATTTTCCGAAGAGTACAAAATAAAGCTGAAAAAAAAGATAATGTGACAATGGAGGAACTTACATGCCGCTCATTCCTTGGGATTCGTTTCGCAATACCGATCTATGGAGAAGGGATTTGGAAAAAATTTTTAACGAAGGTTTTCCTGAAATAGGCGCGCGTCTGGGATTTGCTACCCCTCGTATTGATGTATTTGAGACTGAACATGAAGTGATTGCTTCTTGTGAAATCCCTGGTTTGGATAAAAAAGAAGACCTTCATATCGATGTGGATGAAAACATGCTTACAATTAGTGGGACCATAAAGCAAGCGAATGAAGTGAAGCAGGAACAAATACATCGCAAAGAACGGTTTGTCGGACGGTTCCAACGGTCGGTGTCTTTGCCATCACGCGTTCAAACGGAAGGAACGACAGCCACGTACCGCAACGGTGTCCTTGAAGTTCGCATGCCGAAATTAAAAGCCGATACCCAACGGCAAATTGATGTGCAGTTTCATTAAAATGAATTGTGAGATCACAATATAGGCGTTACATGAAAAATGGGCGCTTGCACATAATAAGCTTTGGGGGATGAAGTCCTACCATATTGAAGGAGGTCAAAAATCGTGTATCAACAAAACCTTTCACAGCAAGCAAGCCAATGCGCGCAGATTATTCAACAGTTGATCCAGCAAACCCAGCAATCGAGCAACATGTATCAACAAATGTTGCAACAGGAGCAGCAAAACGCCGCCCAACTGGATCAGCTGGCCCAGAAAGAACGTCAAGCGGTTCAAACCATTCAATCTGTTCTGCAAGGACATCAAACTGCCATACAGCAGATGCAGCAGGCGATGCAAATTTGTTCTCAGCTTCAACAAACAGCGCAACAACAAGCCGGCGTGCAGAATGCGGGCTGGCCAATGGCTCAGAGCTGGCAGAATCAGAATTTGCAGCCACGGCAGTATCAATAGAACAGCAAGTGAAAAAACGATCGCTTTAAAAAGAAGGCGGTCGTTTTTTCACTTGACGATGCGTATACCCCAAAACCATTCAGCCGATTTTCTTTGCAAATAAGTCCCAAATGCCGCGCAAAAGGTTCAGCAACATGCCGAACGAGACTTGCACCCCTGCCTTGCCTAGCGCCTTCAGCCTCCCGAGCCAACCAGCGCGCCTTGGCTTGGGAGGCGACCTGACAAGCAAGCTGCGCAAGATTTGGGAGGGATACAGGCATGGCAACTGCAAAATTTCGCGAGGAGCAGTAATCGTGATCAGCGTATGCAAGGTTTGCGGGGCTGAAGAGCGGGAGGATACGAAGGCGGCAGCGGAAGGCAGTGTATCCGACACCATTCTTCATTTAGTCTGCCTTGCGGATCGGCAGCAGTACATCGGCGGTACAGCTGCGGATCATTTGCTGCCCTAGCCGGGATCTGCTTCCGGTTTTGTTCATGGATGGACTAGAAGCCCTTGAATTGCGGTTCTTCCCTGGGTGCTTTTCAGCGAAGCCAGGCAAGTTTTGACCTGAGTAGCTACAGTCATTGCCCCAATCCCTCCTTTCCTGATTATCTCTCATATAAGATAAGATGTCTTTTTCAGCTGCGGGCGCCGTCGCGACCGTCCCGATCACCAGTTTTGGAAACTCTCTGGTTCATGGTGCGCTTCAGGAGCTGCAGCAGGATGGATGGATCGGCATCATCATCGGGATTTTTGAGTTAACGAGCGCCGGCGTTTCAGCAGCGATCATTTTCTCTTTTCTTGCGTCGCTCGTAGCAAAGCCTCGTGGATAAAGCATGTGCCCGGCTTCTAAGATAGGAGCCGTACCTACTACGGAAGCCGGGTACAGATTTACATGTACGAAAAAGGGATGCTGCACGCAAAGGTGATGGTCGTCGATGAGGAAACGGCTGTGGTATGTTCGGCGAATTATGATTTTAAGAAGCAATCGCCTCAATTACAAGGTGTGCGAAGTTTTGTACAGCGCCGGCGTAGCGCGGGAACTCACGGAGCAATCTGCTTGCCTCGCTGTTATAGCTCGCGGGTTAACGCACCAGGTATGGTATGAATTTCTTACAAGACATTTCATAGAGGAGCATCCTACAGAACAGATTTATGACGATTTGTGTAAAGAACTAGGAGTAACGCTCACCTGTAATGCCTGGAGACGTTTCGAGAGCTGCATACCGCATTCGAGCTCGCTTACCGTGCGCAGGGCTTGAAGCCGCAGCGCCACGGCCTGCCGCTGCATACAGCTAAGGAGTGGAACGCAATGCTGGCCGCAGCCGGGTTTATGAACCCGCGGCGCCGCCAAAACGTCCGCATCGAACGGTACCCGACGGTGCGCGATTTTCTCCATGCGATAAAAGCGATCGGCGCCAGCGCCTCGGTAGCCTCCCCTTCCGGCCGAATCGGCCTACGCCGCCTTTTTCACGACATGTTCCAGCACTACGAGACGCGATACGGCGACTCTAATGGCATCCTTGCGACATATGAGCTGCTGTTGCTGCATGGTTTCGCTCCGAAATAAAGTATCACCGAGGGAGAGGATGAAGAACAGGAAACCGTCTACGGAACGTTAGCGTATATTATGTTGAAATTGGCAGTAATGACGAAGCGAATAATCATAAACAGCTAAATCCTTAGAGTAAGAAAAATAACAGGGACAACGAGGGCTTAGTACAAAAATTTACATATGCATCTCTCGTCTGGAAAAGTTTAAATTCTGCATGTTTAGTTCTGGAGAGACAAATAGACTACCAGAACAACCAATCGTGGCAGCCTATTTGCTCTAAGTGCAAGGAGGGGACTGTACCCCACCATTAGTATATATACCGAGGAGGTTGTTTAAGTACAATTATCGAGTCGGAACGAGGTCCGATTTAAACATTTGATTTCTAGACGTATTTGTGGTAATTTTAGAAAAGTGAATTCACGGTTTACACAGGGACGGTGTGTAACCAATAAAAACTCAATTAGAACAAGGAGTATTGGGGAATTACACAGTATGCGTTCTTCAATATTGCCATTTTAAGAGATAAAGCTTGAATCTGGAGTAGTCAACTTGTTCCAAAATTAGAAAGAATGTTCCTATCAGCTGATTTTAAATTCGGATTTGATATTGTAGATGAAGATGTAGCTGACATTCTCACAACATTTGTTTCTGCCTATCACGAAGGGGACTGGTCGATTTGCCATATAGATTATGGTATAGATGATCCTTCAGTTCATGCCGTTCGTGCTCTCTGTCAAAAATTAAATATCTACTATGATATTAAAGAGAATGAAAGTGAAAGTGAAATCACGCTATATCTACCTCGCTCTACTGATCCACTCAGTGTCCAGCAAGCCGCCGATGATTCCAAGCGTCAACTGATCGATTTTGCTTCACAAGTCTCTTCTGGATTCGAGTTAGGACGTTTTGGATTTATATGTGAGGGGATGCTCCGGTCAAGAGGTTTAGAGGTTAGTGAGAATGTTATGATCTGGTGTACTATGGATGGTATCACTGTATTAACAGAGTATTGTCATGGAAGGTTATTCAACTTTTATGGGGAAATGACAGAATCCTTGATACAAGAGTTGGTTATCGAGTACCATTTTGACACATTCATTAACAAAGCTAGCGTAGTCATACCTCCATCTTCGAACAAAACAGCGGTGACACATCCACTTTTCGTGAAGCGGGTAAGTTACGATCAAAGTTTTTTCGGGAATGTATGGACTGGCTTAACACAGCAACATTTAAAAATGATTCTCGAAGAGTTCAAAGAATATCATGTATATTCACTGGTATCTACTAAAAATGGGTACAGTCTGTTAGAAGGCATGCAGGTCAATTGTATTGGATTTCTTCTAACACGCTGTTACATTTCGATTCCGGAAGGATTAGAACTACCCAAGAGAATCATTGGTAACTCATAAATTAATAAAGATACCTTCTTCAAAAAGAGGGTATCTTTATTTTATAGGTATGAGAACCATTTATATTGATTGTAAAGACGTTGAACTGTTATAATACGGATATTACGAAAGGTATTTATTTTCACCGCCGTCTACCTTTTCGGCGAGTGAAGGAGTATATCCGGTTAACGGATAAAAAAATAACAGGCATAGAATTTGCCATGGAGATTAAGAAGCATGCCACAGGTATGTTTTTTTTATTTTCCATGGCTTTTTTTGTGCCTAAAAACTGGGAGGAAGATACTAATGGAAATACTTTTGGAGCAGCGTCATGAAAATCATGTAGATGAAAAAGAAGAAGTAGCGGTAACGAGTGAGATGGCTTTTGTAGTAGATCACGGTGCCCTCATGAATGCACTAACAATCTGCGGGAAGGTTATACCTAAATCGAGCGCTATCCCTATCATGCAAACGATAAAGTTTGACTTGAATGGTGATACTCTGTTCATCACGGCTGTAGACGTTAGTCAATCCGTGCTGCAGATGATGGAGGTGAAAAATACAGGCGGGGTAAAGGGGAGTTATTTGTTCCCAGCAAAAGAAGGGATCGAACTTATTAAGCGGTTGCCTGCTGGTAGTTTGACGCTGACAAGAAAGGAATCATCAGTGCATGTTCAATATGGAAAGAGTGGTAAGGCTAATCTTAGTGTCTTAGACTCTGATGAATTCCCTGCGCTTCCCGTCTTGGGGAAAACAGATATGATCCCTATTTCATTAGAGACTCTTCGAAGAGCTGCTGTTACATCACTTTTTACAGCTACGGATGAAAAAACACCCGCACTGAATGGTATACATATCTATAATCATGAGGGGAAATTAGGATTCCAAGCAACGGATCGTCATCGGATTAGTAGATTTGTTTCGGACATCCCTATAGATACTCCGGAAACGTTTCTGTCCTCAATTGTCCCTGCACAGAACTTTAAACAGATTGTGGATTCATTAAAAGACTCAGTTGCGATTCAACTCGCAGTAACGAGTACTTACTTAATCCTAAGAGATAAGAACATTGTCTATTTTGGTAGATTGATTGATGCGACTTTTCCAGATCTTTCTGTAGCTTTTAAGGGGATAGATCAGGGAATCACGATTACTTTATCTAAAGAGGAGCTGGATAAGACACTTTATCGTGCTTTGTCACTGGATGCTCAAAATAATCGTGTGACGCTTGAAGTTGATACAACAGGAGAATTTGTTGTTCATACTCAATCAAAAAACAGTGCACTGACAGAAGGATTTCCTACAGCTATTTTAGATGCTAATGCTTCTTTCCCCGTCATGAAATTTAATGGAAAGTATCTACGTGAAGCTTTACTTCTGGGCAACCGAGAAACCAAAAATGTTCAGATCCGAGTGAGTGGTTCGAAGAGCCCTGGGTATCTGACATTAGAAGGTGATCCATCGGTAACTGCAGTTTTACTTCCGTGCCTATGACAAGGGCTTAGTAGTAGCAATGGTGTGTGGGATTACTATAACAGGATGCCTAAAAGAGTTGCGCGTCATGCTGCAGCTCTTTTTTTTGGCTAAAAATTAGGAGGGAAATAGATGTCGTCCAATCAGATGAAAGATATGTTTGACCGGGTTATTCATAACAAAGTGAGAATGGGCAATTTTGAGACTAAAGATCAGGATACGCTGTGTATTCGTAGTCTTCTTCAATTTCCGAAATCCGCATTTTCTGTAGCCGACTTTTGTGCCGGCAGTGGAAATGCATTGAATGTCATGACAGAAGGCACTGAGGCGGTAACCTTCGGGATTGAGCCAAATGAAGAGAAGTATCTCGAACTTCGAGAACGTGCGAACTACGCTCTATACGGGGGATATGAAGAGTGTCGTATCAGCAGAGATACCTTTAGACTCATGTACCTTAATCCTCCCTATGATAACGATAGCGAGACGTTAGAATCGAAGATGGAGCGTAAAGAAAAGCGGTTTCTTCGGCAGCTTTTCCCTTATGTTGCTGTGGATGGAATCCTAATATTTAATATCCCTCGTGGTCGTATGACCAAAGATATAGTGAATATTTTGGTGGCCAACTTGGATGATATCCGTGTATATGCCTCCCATGATGATACCTTCAATCAGGTGTATACGATCGGAAGAAAGAGGGCTACTAAATATATTGATAGGAATGAGGTACAGCGAATCTTGGGATTAATGCTTGAGGGAAGCGAACTACAACGTATTCCGATGGCAGAGGCCCCACTATATAAAGTGTTTCCTGGAAACATTAGCCCTAAGCTATTTCGCTCGAGTCATATCGACGTAGATCATGTGAGAGAGGTATCACGCCTATCTTCACTCACTCGTAAAGGGATGGAATGGTCAACCCCTAAGAAGCCTGCAGAACGACTGCAGCCGCTCCTCCCAGACAAAGAAATGCACAGAGTACTTAGAATGGCTTCTGGAAAACTGAACGGAAAAGTGGGAAGTGGGAAACTTCTTCATGTTCTTAAAGGGGTTGTCAAAAAAGAGAGTATTAGTACTACCGAGGTAACAGACAATGAAACCGTAATTACCGAACGTGAAAAGTTTACGATTACTTTTAAAATTGTAGATCGGTATGGCAACATTCGTACTATTCAAAGCTAAAAAAGAACGAATCTGGAGGAATAGAAAATATGAAATTCATGGAGTTTAAGCATAAAGATATTTATGTAAAAACACATACTTCTATTATTGTAACCCGTGAAGTAAATGAGAAAGATCGAAAGCAACAGAATGAGTTGGTGTATGCAAACGTCATTGATATTGATTC
The DNA here is from genome assembly GCF_041956825.1 of Paenibacillus sp. RS8. Classification (NCBI taxonomy): domain Bacteria; kingdom Bacillati; phylum Bacillota; class Bacilli; order Caryophanales; family Paenibacillaceae; genus Paenibacillus; species Paenibacillus sp. RS8. The sequence goes on from NZ_CP168130.1 coordinate 37,901, forward strand.
CAGAGTGCAGGCGATGTTTGCTCAATTTCATCATTCTCGGAAGAAAAGTGATGTTTTCTTCCGAATATCTCATGCACCACGGATTGGTGAAAAAGATTATGATAAGAGCTCACTTTATGTTTATCCATCCGGAAAATATAAGCATATGTCTTTACGCGAGGATGATACTTTTGTTACTGGGTTAGTCGTGAGTGAAAAGGTATTAGAACGCCAAAAAGATGGCTATATCATATTCGCATGGGATGGGAACATTCATGAGAAGCTTTTTTGGACCATTGATTCGTATTATGAGACACCATTGCTTGAAGAGTGGACACCTTATCTCTATGAGCAGCTAATAAAAAGTAAAGGCTTAGTTCCTTTGAACGTACATGATTTTTCAAATGATAATCCTGAATTGGTCGTTTATGAATTACTGGTTGAGGAAGATGTGCTTGATGGCTGTATTTCATTTGGTCTTCAGACTGGCGCATTAATACTCACAGAAGATGAACAAGTACAGGAGGTTGTCTAATTTGAATTATCCTGCGGTTATGGAAAAAAGCCAAGATGAGCTATTAGAGATCAAAGATCAGCAGTCAGGTGTTCAAGAGCAAGGAAACGAAGCAGAGCATGAGACAGAAGATGGGGTTATAGGAGCGGGAGAACTCAATACACTGATGGACATTGAAAACATAGGGGATTATTTATCCATGTTCGGAGCGGATTTAATCCGGCGCTTGGATAAAGAGTATGTGCCGATCCATCACCCAGGGAGAGATGAACCGCTTGAGATTCTTAATCATTTTAAGCGGCCTTTGTTTAAGTCCCAAGCTCACCTTGTAACTGCTTTGATTAAAGGTCTACGTAAATCACGTAATCTTTTTCTTATTGGTGAACCAGGCACCGGTAAAACGGCTATGAGTATTGCTACCTTTTTCGCACTGCTCTCAGAAGTTCTTCATGGGCGAGGCCGCGTAATATATATGGTTCCGAACCATCTCATTGAGAAAACAAAGCGTGAAGTCGGACTTCTCCTAAATAAAGAGTTATTTGAAGTCCAGTTTTTGAATAATTATGTTGATGTTATCCACTTAAGAGATAGCGAAAAAATGGAGACCGCTCCTACAAAGATAGAGGTCTATATTATTGCAAGGGATACAGCCAAATTAGGATATGTTAATGCTCCTGCAGCTAAGTGGGTAGATCGTACGTATACCTGTATCCCAAAGGGAGGTAGCGAGGATAAACCTATTACAAAAACAGCCTTTAAGGGATGGGTTTGTCCGGACTGTGGTGGTTTACTCATGAAAGAAGAAGAGAGAGATCTAGTACCGATGGAGTACGAAGATTTCTTTAATAAGCATGGGAAACCTACTCGAAGAAAAAACAATCTATTTTGTTCCAATCTGGTTTCCTATTTGAAAGCAACTCAACATGTCGAAGAACTTCAATCGGATGGATCCATTAGAAAAACACCCGTTTATGAAATGGGCACGCGGAAATGCAATGCTTCCTTGTGGACGGCGAAAAATCATGATCAAAGCAGTTACTCTGGGCAAGCAAAAAAGCCAGTAGGTCCAGCTCCACGAAAAGTATCACCGGCAGATCTCTTTAAGCGTTATTTCAAAAATAAATTTGATCTAGCTATTGGAGATGAATGCCATGAACGTGCGAAACGTTAGCATATAAGTTCCTTTGGAGCGAAATTGCTGGTCTCGATTTTTGAGATACAACTGATAGATTGATGTTGGGAATGAGGCCGCCATGTCGAGCTAAAACCAACAGCCTAATACTCCTACATGCTCTGTAAGATGATAGTCCAATGGGTATGAAGCTAGGTAAAGTCGGTAGAACCGCTCCTAAGTCATTTATGGAGCGGGTATCCCGCTCCAGGAAAAGATATGGATCGGGATATGCCGGGGCGCTATAAAATGTCCACGGTGAGAATGTCCCAAGGGTGGGACTGACAAACCTGCGAATGAACGTATCTAGAGGCATAAGCTTGGGGAAACCCTTGCTACCGTGTGAAGCGGGGTGAGATACCGATGAGTAAGATTGTTCGTTATGAAAGTCGGGATAGCCAACAATGGGGCTATAAGGCTCACGGGTACAAAGCAGGCACCTAAAGGCATATGTACAGCTAAATCTATCGGAACGTTGTAAGCAACAGACCTTCATACCAAACGGCTATCACCGGAAGGGTCACTATAAGGCTTCAGCCGAAATGTGTTTGCTGTTGTGAAAGTAGGGGCACAGTACCGTTGAAACTGTGGAAACACAGTGGAGGGATAGCCCCAAGTCTACAGATCACCATTCTACATTCTAGCTTGCTAAAGTTCATCCTTCGGGTAAGAAGGTGAGTTGGATTCACTCTTAGGGGGTGGTCCTACACCGATGAACACAAAGACGTCCAGAGGCAATAAATACTACGAATCAGTGGAGATTCAAAAAGACCTTTACGCCCAGAGTAAGAGCGGGAAGCGTAATTTCAGAGACCTCATGGAAATGATCATCTCCGACAAAAATATCCTTTTGGCCTACCGCATGATTAAAGCCAACACGGGTTCCAAAACCAAGGGCACCGACGGATACACGATCATACACATGGCAGAACAGGATCAGACCCATTTCATACAATTCATGCGGGAAACGGTATTAAACTACCGCCCGCGGGAAGTAAGAAGAGTCTGGATTCCAAAACCGAATGGAGACAAGCGACCTCTTGGAATCCCTAGCATCATAGACCGCTTAGTCCAGCAAATGTTCCTGAATATTCTTCAGCCCATCTGCGAAGCTAAGTTCTACAATCACTCATACGGATTTCGACCTAACCGATCGACTAGACATGCTATAGCAAGGGTGCAGACGTTGATTAACATCAACAAACTGCATTATACAGTGGACATCGACATCAAGGGTTTCTTTGACAACGTGAACCACAATTTGCTTATCAAGCAGCTATGGAACATTGGAATAAAGGACAAGCGCGTGCTGTCAGTCATCAGTAAAATGCTCAAAGCCCCCATAAAGGGTGAAGGCATCCCAACCAAGGGAGTTCCGCAAGGTGGTATCCTGTCCCCGCTGCTCTCGAACGTGGTTCTTAATGACCTCGATCATTGGGTAGCTAATCAATGGGAAACTTTCGATAAAACCCGCCATACTTACTCATGCAACGATAAGAAGTACCGAGCATTGAGAGACGGAAGCAATATGAAAGAAGGATTCATCGTCCGATATGCTGATGATTTCAGGATAATGGCTCGGGATTGCACGACTGCATACAAATGGTTCCATGCGGTCCGTAAGTTCTTAAAGGATAGGTTGAAACTCGACATATCCCCGGAAAAATCCCGAGTTATTAACCTTCGGAAGAAAAGTTCTGAATTTCTGAGCTACAAGTTCAAGACCGCTAAGAAAGGGCATAAGATTGTCGCTTTCACTTATGTCTCAGATAAGAAGACCAAGCAAATGCAGGGTACTTTGAAGAGACAGATTGAATCAATCCATAAGGACGCGAGCTCGGAGAACATCAATCGTTACAACTCGATCATTTTGGGTATGCACTATTATTATAAGTATGCTACCCATGCGACTGTAGCTTTCCGTGACCTTGATTTCCGGCTCATGAAAACCTTGAGGTATCGTCTTAAGAACATCGCATCCTATGAATATCCTTCAGGATTGCCGCCGGAGGCGACTTACAGGAGACACTATCCTGTCACGAGGAGGACATATAAGATCGGAGATTTGTACATCTTCCCAATAGGGAACATCAAGTCCATTCCGAACTTGAACTACTCCCAATCCACGAATCCGTTTGACAATGATCGAGATTTTGCATGGGACTCACAGATTGTAATACTTATGAGGTCCAAACTGCCTAACCGATCCGTTGAATACATGGACAATCGGTTGTCAGTTTACTCCATGCAGAAGGGACGATGCGCCATAACGGGAATCCCGTTACAAGCATCAGACGTTCACTGTCATCATAAAACCCCTACATACCTTGGTGGGGGAGATGACTTTAAGAATCTTACAATTGTACACCGGGACATTCATAGGCTGATACACGCGACGAACGAAGAGACTATTAAGAAATATCTCCACTATTTTAATCACAACGCAATGCAGTTGAGAAAACTGAACCAACTCAGGAGCCTTTGTAAGCTAAATAGGGTGTAATAGGTAGACTAGTAGATGGAACGCCGTATGAACTGAAAGGTTCACGTACGGTGTGGAGCCGGGGAAAAGGGAGCGATTGCATCAAACCCTTACCTATGGCTATTAACGGGTGGCAGCGCTCAAGCTCATGCTTTCCATGTATTAATGGGCTGTGCGAAACGGTCCATTGCAATGACCGGCACATTGCTCAACGGATATTCTAGTAACCTATTTGAGCTTATTTTTCGTATGTTTCCACAGCGTTTGAAGCAAATGGGGTTTAATTGGGGCGATGTTGGGAAATGGATCGATCTTTATGGCGTACGAGAAAGGGTAACTAAAATTCGTAAGGATAATGCATTGAATTCTTCCAGTAATGGATCTCCTGTTCGAACTAGTGTAAAGGAATTGCCGGCAGCTGCACCTCAGCTTTTCACGGACATGCTAAGTGACGTCGCCTGCTTTATTCAGATGTCTGATATGTTCGAAGTTTTACCGGAGCTGCAGGAAGGGCCCTTGAACGTTAAGCTTGGGGGAGAAAGAACCCTTGTATCCTGTACAACGAGAATTCACCGAAAGCCAGGACGCACTAAACGAATAGTGAAGAAGGGTATTCGATTATTGGCTCCCTCGTGGTATTTGGAAAAGAACTTGAATGAAGTATCTGATCTATTGCGTAAAGCTGTACAGAAAGAAATTGAGGCAGGTGGACAACCTGTCTTACTCGGAAGTTTACTTAATACACTTTTATCCTATCCGGATGTACCATTCAACTTTAAAGGTGTCTATCATCCTGACACTGGGGAAGAGATTGTCTCGCCGCGATATCGACTTAGCGATCGGTTGTTATATCCAAAAGAACTTCAGCTGATCAAATTCGCTAGGGCAAGGATCAAAGCGGGACGGAAAGTTGGAGTCTATGCTACGTACACTGGAAAGCTGGGTACACTCGAGCGCTTACAAACCTTATTTGAGGAGCGCGGAATCAAAACAGGTGTTCTAGAATCCAGTGTAGATGGGCCGCTACGGGAAGCTTGGATTGCGGAGCGGGAACAAGAAGGAATTCAAGTTATGCTCACGAATCCAATTTTGGTGAGTACAGGTTTAGATCTTCTGAATTTCCCGTCACTGTATTTTTATCAAACGGGGTATCGATTATCTATTGTTCGTCAAGCAAGCCGGCGACATTGGAGAATTGGTCAGCAGGCGCTATGTGAAACTGTATATAGCGGTTATAAAGGTACGATGCAGGAATTAGCGATCAATCTTATGGCCACGAAAATGGTCACAGCGCTTGCTTTAGAAGGACAGTTTAGTCAGGATGGTCTTGCTGCCTTAACGGAAAGTTCCGGAGGAAGTTTGGCGAATGAACTTGCCAAACGCTTTGTAGGGAACAATATTGCTGGAGTAGAGAGTGCTGAATCCATTTGGGGCAAGATGTCTGTTACGCCTACACATTTGGTTCCTATTACTCCAACAACAGTAAAAACAGGTTTAGAAGAAGACATTCTTATTGATAAACTTCCTACTATCTCTACGTATTTTGGAACAACGGTGGAAGAAGCGTTAATATCTTGGGCACACTCCATCGTTCCAGAAGATATGTATGGGCGCTTTGAACAACAAATTGAGTATGTATCCAATAACATTGATCTAGGGGTTGATGGGTTAGCTGTAACAAGAACTTCTTTCCTGGAACATTATGAACTGCATTGGGATCCTAGTAAGGTACGATTAAACGATATCGATTTCCGCCGCTGGTTGTTAGCATTGACAACTAAGCCGGTTGAATCAAATGTTATGAGAGATAACGAATGGAAGCTGGAACTTCTTGTTGAAGGAAAGACACCAGTGACTAAGAGGAAAAAGTCGTATAACGTTTCTGAGGGGCAGATGGTTTTTAATTTCTAATTCTCGAATAGAAAATGTGTATATTTAAAAAAAAGAGAAAGCAGTGTTTTGCTGCCTTCTCTTTTTTTCATACGATAGGAGATATAAAGTACAGTTGCAGTTTACCTTTATTATTAAATAATTCTGTCTCGATATTTATTGTTTATATGAAGTGAATAAGAAGTAATTTTTATTGGCTGCCCAGCTGTAATATTTGGAAGTAGTGTAACTACTACTAGGGTCTTTAACACCTAGCTCGAAGACTCCATTGGACATTCTGTATCCATTTCCTGTTTGCCAATGCCATGTCACTTCAGGATCAAGCCAAGGAAAGATTCCTAATGTATCCCACATCACCAATGGAGGTCTGGAACTAACAATACGATCCTTATATTTATCAGTAGCTCCAGAGGCATCACCGTTGATATTTGTTGCTGTCCAGCCACTCATGTGCATGTTTAGCAATTGAGGCGTCAAATACGACATATTTCCTGCTGAAGTACCTAAGAAATTAGACCCTAGAAAATTGTACATCCCATTAATCATTTCACTTTCTGAATTATTAAAGTATGTTTGCATATTATGAACTGACAATCCTATACTGTGTAAGTATTGTATTACCATTGATAGCGAAGTAGGCCCACAGGCACTATTGGGATGATTAACGCCGGATTGATACTGGTTCATTGAAGGAACGCTCAAGTAGTATGCTTCTGGATAGGCTCGTAGAGAAATAGCTTCCGATGCCAGATTCTGCTCCCACAATTGGGATGAGTTGGGGTCTACATTCAGATCCAAATCTTTAAGCACATTGGATAAAGTCAGTGTAGCAGTATCCGATAAGCTTTTTTGCTGTTGTACTTTTTCGTTAAATGTATTTATGCCCAACTCAATTTGTGCAATGAGTTCATCGGCATTCGCTGCTTTGGCTTGATTCTCTCCTCCAAAATAATAAAACTTCTTGCCTGCTTCCGGTGACTCTAAAGAATCTTTAGCCGGTGCACTACTGTATTCTAGTATCGGAGTTATATCATATCTTGCTCCAGAAATATAGTATCCTACGCTTTGTCCATCATCTAGAAGTTGGAAGTAGTAACCCATAATATTATCATGAATATCATACAAGTCTGCACGATGAACCACCTCTACATGATTCCAAAGCCCATAAAATTCATGCTCAGGAGTTATGGATTTGATATCGTTTTCAACAACTTGCATGGCAGTATCAACGGGGATTATTTCACTATTTGCACTTGCCGGAGGTGGGATTAATGCAGTAGAACCCAATAGTACGATTAAGAGAAACATAGCTATTGTTTTTTTTACAAACATTCTATCATCTCCTTTTGTTTGGATAAATGATCTTATTAGTCTATTTTCCTCCTTTAATTACATATTATACTATATAATAGAGTGAGAGTTATGATTAAATTAACTAAAAATGGTATTTAAAACAGAAAAAGCAAGGGATTCTCCGGATTCGGATGATTCCTTGCTTTTTTAAAATAAATAAGCGCATCTATTTTGCTCCTGCCTTACGTTTATCTAGTTCATATTGGTAAAGATCATGAATTTCTTTGTTTTCAATATCTTGACCTACATAAAAAACTAAAGTTGGATCACTCACGGGGTATGCATAAGTAAGGTATGTGCGGTGCATAAAATCAAAGTCCATTTTTTTAAACTTGAATTCAATTTGATATTTATTTTCTAAATAGACTTCGAATTGTTTTTTCTGTGCAATGGACTTCCATGGTAATCCAAAGAATAGAAAGTATACTCCTATTAGGAATATCAAAAAAAGTATAAGAAAGAACGACTTTTTACTGATAATCGGATTTTTCATTATTCACAACCTTCCTTGTGATGTAATTGTAAACGATTACCTATTACAACTATAGGAACTATTATATGACAAAAAAATTCTAATAAGTCAAAAATGGATGAAGTGTTCGTTGATTTATATGTTTTTTTCTTAATATTTCAAATAATTACTAAGTACAGAATTTATTTTGAGTTTTGGAAGTTCCGTTATATGATAATCTCAACAGTCAGAATAATGGAGGTTTTATCCAAATGGTAATGAAACAGAAAATATACCCGACGTGCCGATTATGTGACAAGCTTAATGCAGAAATGACTCATTGTGCGATCTATGGTGCCCTTGCTCCAGAGAATATTGATAATACTGCTATTGCTGGAGCTTGTTCTCTTTCTGGTGAGTACGTACGATTGCTTCATGCTTCACCGAATGAATACAATTATGGTCGTTTACCAGATGGTAAATTAGTAGATGAGGAAGAGGATAGACAGTTATTTATTTTTGATAAGAAAGATGAAACTGATAAATTTATAGAGAAACATGGGATTACTTTGGAACAATGGGCAAATTCTTTTTTTATTAAAAGATCTATCTCTAAGAATGAAACTGATAATTAATAACCAACCAATTATATTATGTAAATAATATAATAATATAATAGTATATATATTATTATGGGAGGCTAAACGATGTATGAGGAATCAGAAACTAAACTTATGTTTGATGGAAACCATCTACTTTCAGTGTATTCTCATGAGATATCCGTGGGAAGAAATGGGGAAATAGTCATTGAAATTGGTGATGCTATTGAAAGAAAACTATGGGATTTATCAGTGTCACGATTAGTGAGTTTAAAAGAGTTTTTAAAAAATGATAGCTCATTTAATGCTGAAGATAAAATTCAATTTAAGGTGATCCAAACCATTAATAAAGTGTTGGTTCAGAGAGAATTTATGAAAAAAAATTATCAGTTGAGATCAGTATTACTACCTGAATGAAATGATCTTTTGAAGCTTAGTGAGTGAGATATTTGTTAATCTAACACCTGGATATCGATAGTTTAGGAGCAACTTAAAACCTGAGCAATGACGTGGCATATTGTCTCTCCTGTATGGGTTGCCATATAGAGTTAAGACAAGCGACTGAATGAGAACGTTGTAAATCAGCTTTGAGAAGAATATTCTGATTATAAATTTAGTGCTACCTACGGGGGAGGGGATTGAGAAATGGCAATCAGTGTAATAATTAATAATCCGCAGAATGATTTTGAAAGTAAATTTTACATACAAGTTGCTTATCTGTCTTTTTTTGAAAGATGCTGGTTACCAGGCATTAATGCACTAGATTTGTGGTGGATTGGACTTTTTGAATTAGGCGTTGAGGTAACTGAAGCAAACTTACCAATTATTCTTGATGAACTAAATCAATTAAAGAATGGGCAGCTAATAATTTAAATGATGCTGATAAAGAATATTTCTTTGAAAATGTTGATCCGCTTGTGGAAGAACTACCTACTGCATTTCAACGTAAGGATGCAGTTGTCTATATAGGATAGTTATTTGCATGCTGAGGACACCGGTTTTTACTGAGTCTATCATATCAACCAAAACAAACCTTAAGGAAGATGATGTGTTCTAAAGCGCTTTTTAGCTATGTTGCTTTTTGGGTCATTATAGGTGAGATTACTATTTATGAAGTTTTTCAGTGTTCTTAATTAGAGTTTAGGAGAATAAAGTATAGAGAAGGTTTCAATTATGGATTTTTTTGATGATGATTCTCTTAATCTCTTAAGTGATATACATAATTATTTATTAATGTGTTTATAGTCTTTTATTTTATTAATATGTTTATTGTTTTAAGAGAGGAAAATGCTAGATGGCGTAAGGGATAAATATAGATTAGTGCCACTAAAAAGGGAGTTAAATGCCACATCAAAGGGAGTCAATGACCACAAATATAGGAGTATAAGGTATCACATGAAGGGGAGTCTAATGCCACATGAAAGGGAGTATAGGTGCCACTTACAAGGGAGTTATTATAAGATCAGTTGTACATCGTTTGTTTATCCCTTTTGTGTGGCATTTGGCACTGTGGTTGTCCAAAAATCAGAGGTGAATTTCATGGATTTGAGTGAAATCTCCTCTGATTTACATCCGAAATAAGTCTGTTCAAAGAGCATTTTAGCCTAAGTGCCACATAAAAAGGAGTGTTTATTAAGATAGCAATAAAAAAGTTACTATAGTACTCCCATAAGTGAGGTTTTTAGTTAGATTGCCACACTTACGGGAGTAACAATCGATTATATGCCACTTTTAACGTTATTGGACTCCTTTTCATGTGGCACTCTAGTTAAAATGCCACACCTACGGGAGTGAACAATCAATTATATGCCACTTTTAACGTCATTTGACTCCTTTTCATGTGGCACTTTAATAAAAACACCATCAAATTAGCTGTTTTGAGTACTCAGGCTCCTTATAATGTGGCATTAATTAGAGTTACAGCTCTGATAGTGGGTAATATTCAAGAAAAAAATGCCACATAGAAGGGAGTAGATAATACATTCAAGGTACAATACAATCTATATATTAAATAAAGTTTAGTGAGGGTAACGCATGATAGAGAAAGAGCAGTTAGAGTTCGATTTCGAACATGATGCCATCTCGGATCATTACATCGTTTCGGAATCTAATGCATTAATTGAGGCCAGGACTAATCTCACACTATACGAAGAGAGACTAATATACATACTAGCATCTAGGATTCATCCAGATGATACACAATTTAAGACTCATTTTTTCAAGGTTAAGGATATTGCTGAGAAGCTAGACCTTACTGAAAAGAATTTCTATAAACGCGTTCGTGATATTGTTGAGGGTTTACAGGATAAAAAGGTGATAATTGAAGAAAAGAGCATGCAATCCACTCTGTCAGCACATTGGTTAGCAGCAGCAAGGTACTATCATGGTAAAGGTACGATAGAGCTTGAGTTTTCTTCAATGCTACGCCCTTATTTACTACAGCTCCAGCAAAACTTTACGAAGTTTAAAATGTGGAATGTGCTTTATTTGAAGAGCTTTTACTCTTCCAAGTTGTACAAGCTACTTAAACAGTATCTCCCGCTCCAAAAGAGAAGATTTACGCTGGAACAGTTACGGGATATGCTTGAGCTGGAAGAAGGTAAGTATGTGAAATACAGTCATTTGAAAAATCGTATTTTACTATCCTCTCAAATGGAACTAGAAGCTAAGACAGATATAAAATTTACGTTCGAAGAGATCAAAAAAGGTGCTAAGGTGGTTGGTATCGTGTTTCATATCTTCCCGAACCCTCGTGGAGGACGTGAAGGATTAAATGATGCGGAATATATCGCGCAAGAAGATCTCATCGCTTTGTTAGCCCGTTTTGAAATTAATAAAAAGACAGCTAAAGAGCTGATCCATAAGTATGGTGAAGTACTTATACGTGAGAATGTACAGTATGTATATGATAAAAAACGTAATATGGATGTAAGTAATTTAGCCGGCTACATTATAAGAGCAATTGAAGATAACTACGCGGATACTAAGCGTGAGTATGATCCGGAAGATGAAGATGATAAAACCACTTCGCTGAAATGGTTAAATGATAGGATCGGCAAATCGATTTTCTTTTATGAGCAGTGTATTCGAGAGGAAATCACAACGAAAGCTGAAGGTATGCTTTCCATGAAACAAAAAATCATGGAAGACATTGTGGCCACCTCAGATCGGCGCTCCATGAACAATAAAAGACCTTTGCAGATCGAAGACTTCACAGATGGCAAGGCAAAAGAGGTATTTAAATATGTAGAATCAGAAAAGGAAGAACAAATATTACTTTAGAGTCCCTACCGTTGTGGTAGGGTCTTTTTTAAGGAAATCAATATAAAGGTTAAATGAATATAAACTAGTAGACTGAGTTAATTGTAGTATTTGAATGGGAATAGCATTTGGCTAACTGGCAGTTAAACTCGTGGGATAAGATGATTTAATTGGAGGTTTCGTATGGAATCAATATTAGATGTTGAGCTTGTGTATGTAGATGTTAAGAATCCTGCTCGAAAAGAATATGTATTAAGAGGACCTCGAGGAGAAGTCGGGCTTAGGATAGCCATAGAAGGAGCTATACGTCAGCTAAACATGGTAGGGGTGAACTGGGGTGAGGGTTGGAAAATAACATGGGATGGCAACGAGGAACTAAAGGACTTGGTTCTGAATTACACAGGGGCGACGTTTAATAGTTCACGCATAGATTTTTTCCGTGAGATCTATCAGATGCAGTTGATCTCTGAACCCAAGATCACCCAGCAAGGGGAAAACGAGACTTTTACGTTTGAAGGTCCCACGGATACGACGGTCGTGACGAAACGGCGGCGTGAGCAGCCAGGACTTCGCAAATATTTGTTAGGCAGAGGGGAACTGGAGGCATGTGCTATTTGTGGTACCTCGCTACCACCTGAGTTTCTTATCGTAGCTCATATCAAAAAACGGTCCAAAGCTAGCGATGAGGAACGCAAGGATGAAAATATTGTACTCCCTATGTGCAAATTCGGGTGTGATGCGCTATTTGAACATGGCTGGATAGGAGTTGAAAACGGTAACGTGGTGCCCATCCGAAGAGACGGAACAGACTGGTTGGTTAATAAAATATCCGAGCTATTAGGGAAACGGGTTCCCTCATGGAACGGTCCTGCCCAGGTATATTTTCGCTGGCATGCGATTCACCATCGGAGAACAATAGACTAATAATGACAACAGTCGAGGCTGCACGTATATGTATGGCAGCCTCTTTAATCTATAGGGCAGGGTAGTTGAATCTGTACGAATACATATAAGCTCGGGGTAATGTGGTTTACATTTCTTTATCTAGGGTTTATACATTGAACCTGCAACGTATAAGCGGCTACCTAGACCATTATTTTATGATGTTTAATGATGATTACCACCATCTACCGATATCAATCACTCATAGAGTTTGTTACGCTATAATGGGTGATGATAATGTTTACTGATCCAATGTTGCTAGATGAAGTGGATGTTCCATTTGAATCAGATCTTCATATAGCAGAACTAAAAATAGATGGTATACGCGGTATTGTTGGCAAAGAGAGCAGAACGAGAATATATAGCCGGCATCATAATGAAATAACCTCTCGATTTGATGAGATCACTGAAGCTGCGACAGCTGCAATTGAATTTGGAACCAAACTAGATGGTGAGATCGTTGTTTGTGATACTAGTACGGGAAAACCTGACTTTGCATCCACAATGGCGCGGTTTCAGTCTACACGGCAAAAGAAGATTACACCTGGATTGTGCTTTGTGGCCTTTGATATATTGTCATACAAGGGGAAAGATACGACCGCTTTACCACTAATGCAGCGTAAAGCACTGCTTGATGAAGCGGTGAAGGAGAATGAGTTCATTAAACGCATCCGATATGTAGAGCAAGGTTTTATTCCTCTCTATGAAAAGTGCCGCGAGCAAGAACTGGAGGGCATCGTGCTAAAGCGTAGAGATAGTCTCTATTATAAGGGACAAAGACCTCGGGGGATTTGGCAACGCGTCGTTGTATATAATAGAGAAGAATGCTTTGTCACGGGTTATTCAAAGAAAACACATGCTTGGTCTATAGGCGTCGAGCGCGGTGGTAAGATCATCCCAGTTGGTCTATTAGAGTACGGCCTTAACACACCGATCGGGAAAGCAACTTTTCCATTTCTAAAGAAGGCGGTTATTCGAGAAACTAAGGATTTTGTTTATGTAGAGCCATTTGTGAAGATAGAAGTTCGCTTTCGTCACTGGACAAAGGCTGGGAAGCTGAGATTGCCGGTCCTGGAACGGGTAATTGTATGATGATTCTAAGGTTAATGACCTTATAAATGAATCTTTCGGTAGATAATTATTTAAATCAATAAAAAAACAGTAGAATGCTTATTCTTAATAGGGCATTCTACTGCTTTTTTATTTTATATGACGTTTTTTTTCTCTCCTACGTTCCCGTTTTAACATCTGATCGGGATCATAGGATCCCTTTTGTTTTTGATAATGACCTAAACTAGCTATGTAAGCTAGAGTTATAACGAGAAACGGTAGAATAGCCCAAGCTGAAACAGTTGCAAGCACACCAGGAAAATATTGCGTTGCTGAGTAAAGTAATACTAAATCGAATAGCATTTTGCAAATTAGCGATGGGGTCATTTTCTCTTGAAGCTGCTTATCATGCTTATTATGTTTGTATAAAATTTGAATGAATTTCATGGATAACAGAAGGTATACGATCTGGATATATCCACTAGTTTGTAACCAATACATAACCGTATTACAAATCTCAACTGTTTTTAGAATGATTGGAAATGTGCTTTGTAGCACATGAGGTGCTGCACCTAATTTATGAATTGGAGCTTCTATCCAGGAAACAATCAATGGGATGAGCATAAATGGAGAGAAAGCAAAACGTATCTTGTCTAAGTAGAGCTTTTTATCCCATTTAGCAATGCTGAATAACTTATCCAAAATCTTAGTGAGGCTCTCTCTTATTTTTAAGAGCTCAATTCCTATTGGGGGGACGGGTGGAGGTCCACTCTCTAGTACAGGGATATTCTTGGTTCTTTTATGTTTTTTTCTTTGTTTTTTACTAGGTTTATTTTTGCTCATAGGCAACCTCTTTCTTCTCTAGAAATGATGAAGTTCTATGATGTTATATCCATTACAAATCTATACGATTTTATAGCTTAGTCGTTCCTGGATAAGGTGGACTATTTTGAGCTTTAATAGAAAAATAAATCACCAACCGAATTTTAATAGGCTGGGAACGACATTAACTTACGGGAGGATACAATATCATTCCTCTATTTATTCAGCATGTGGTAATATTTGATGAGATTAAGAAGGATGCTAGGAAATTTTCTTAGTCTTTCCTACTCTTTAGGGGATTTAAAGTGGATAAATACTAGGAGGACACATGAATAAAACATTTAGGCTTAAGGTACTGGCGTTTTGTATTTTAATTAGTATCTTTTCAGTGGGTTTAAACGTCAATGCAGCAACGGAAAGCGATTTTGTTACGAACGATCAATTGCAAAACAGTTTGGAAAAACTCAAGATGGACATGGCCACAAAAGAAGAACTTCAGACAATGGGTCAGCTACCAGGGGATACACTTACGAAGGAAGAAATCACCCAGCAATTAATAGATACCCAAAAATCAAGAATAGCTATTCTTGAAGGAAATATTAATGCTCTATTGTCGTTGCTTGCTGTTATTGTTGCTGGACTTACATTATTCGGTGGTATATTTGTCTGGATTTCCAAAAAGACTTTTTCATCTAAAGTGGAAGAGGTGGAGTTACGGCTCAATCAAATGAAGCAGCTTCATAATGAATCAATAACGAAAATCGAAACCGTAAGAGAACTTAACAGCAATCTTAATGTGGCAATTCGTGAAGCACAAGATTTGCACATCACCTTAAGTAAAAGCAAGAGAGCCTTTGACGAGGAAGCCGAAGGAATAAAGCAATTAAGGAATTATGTTGGGTTTTTAGAGCTCAAAGCATCGCGGCCAGAAATTATCCGTATATTTGAGAATAATGTAAATCAATCTAATAAGTTTATTTTCGAACTTGTATACTGGCTTGAGGGTACAGTTCCGCTCGCTAGATCCGTGCTTCTAAAGGCGACAAGCGTTTTAGGGGAGAACCTCACAAAGGCTGACGAAAAAATCCAAGATAAGCTCAGTTTCTATGAAAAATCATTAAAAGAAAATGAGGATAAATTTTGGGAACATGCAGCGAATCCCTTGAATTGGGAAGATTACGAGGAAATAGATATAGACGATTTTGAAGATCCTCTTAATGGAATTTTAAATGATTGGGAGGAATACAATAAGGTTATTAAAAAGTTGCATGATATTATCAAGGCTGAGATCAAAATGAACCATAAAAAATACATAATATAGAACTAAGTGGGGAATTTGCCATACAACCGCTGATCTGATCCTTTAACCAAACTTGAATTGTTAAAACCAGGGTAGTCTAGGACTTGATTTTCCAGACCATTGCCCTGGTTTTATTATTGGAACATCTAGTACTTTCATTTCGAATCTTACGATTTAACCATTCAGAATTCTGCGTAAGATCAACAATTCGTAACTAATCATAACCACATACGTATTCAGGTCTAATCTCTTTATAAAAAAAGGACCTCGAACATAGATTTCACGAAAACCGCGTGTTTTAAACATACGTGTTTACACGCATGCCATCCCCAGCGTCCAGCTCCTACGAGCTTGATCCCTGCATTTCTACTTCTTTCACTGATTGTTTGCTACTATTTTGTTTGTTCGATACGGCTGCTTAGCTACATCGATAATTCTATTTATGTGAATTGTCTTTTGGGACACTGCACGTAAGCATATTCACGAATCTATCATCTATCCAGGAAAGACTATGATTCCTATGTCTATTTCTGAATCCATTTCTTCAACATAGCCGATAATAAACTCCTGCAGGTGTAACCTGCATTTTTGGATTTTTTGGGTTTACCTTTTAACCCGGTTTTTGCCTTCCGCGCCGCCCCGCCCCCCAAACCATCTAAAATTGTAACTTGATCCGGATTTAGAAGTAGAGTTGAACTCTTCGACTGGGTACGTAGATAGCAAAAGAATAAACTCGGATATAGATGTAGAGTTGAATTTTGTTACTAAGTGGAGTCTAGGTACGGAGAGTGTTGAAGTGCGGTATAAAGGGAGGGGATACAGATAAAGAGGGGAATGAAGCGATTAAGTGATGTGAATACGTGCTAACACGTATGTTATAATCACGCGTGTTATGGTATAATTAGGAGTATAAGGAATTCTCTTTGAGGGGTTGTAACTCTGTGCTAGGAGCGGGATTTAGCTCTCCCCCATCGGGCGAGTTACTGTAGGGAAAAGATATTAAGATGTTACAGACTGGATGGTGATCGCATGAAAAGGCAAATGCCTTGGATACTTAAAGGTCATGTTACTTGGGTTCGTGATCAACTACTGAGAAAGTATTCCATAGATCAACTGAATAACGATGATGTTTGGTATTTCGAAGTCATAGAGGCTCCTGAGATTCACTTTAGAGGAATTAGTGAAACTGATATTGCACTAATGTATGACTACTTCTCACCATCAGCCTTAGAGATTCATGAGATTCAGCAGAAGTACGGTAATCAAAATGACTTTACTGTTGTTCTTGCCAATCTGATTGATTTATACCAGAAAGCTTTCCAAAATGCTATGAACAAACTAAAAGTAGTTTAATACTTCATTTATTTTTCCATAAGCATAGCGATTGGATTATAGAAAGGATACAGACAAATGAGAAATACAGATAAGGTTGAAAAAGAGTCTACGCTTGGTTCAGTCGTTAAAGTTCAGCAAGTCATTGATTTCATGGTTCTGGCTGAGCTGCAGAAGGGCGAGCGTTATGGTAAACAAATTGACCAAGTTATTATTCAGGCGCTTGATGGCGTAGGCGTGAACGATTCCTACCTGTCACAGCGATTGAAGAAGTTAGCCGAAAAAGGGCATGCCACTAGTAGATGGGAAAACGATAACCGCTATAACCGCTACTATGAGATCACACCTTCCGGAGAAGAGTATTTTCAGCAGCTGCTACGAGAGTTACCGGAAAAAGTAAACATGGCCATCCAGGTATATGAACGGTTCTCTAAAATCATGAAAAAATATGACTAATAGAAAGGTATGAGAGGATGGATAACTATCAGGAGATCATAGCTTCGCTGAAGCAGCGCTTTCCGGAAGGGACAGTAACACACAGAAAAGATAAGAAGGGGGTTTATATCCCCAACCAGGTCTATACAGATCGACTTGAGACTGCAACAGGCAGTGAGTGGGATAAGGAGATTAAGGAGCTCGATATTAGTGTGCCACACCGCTATGTAAAGGCGATCGTACAGATCCGTATCGGACCCTATACTCGTGATGGCTACGGAGTATCGATTATGAATGGAGATCCTGCTGCCGAGCCCAAGTTAATACGTACAGCGGTCGATCAGGCAGTCAATGAAGCTTTCATCGATGCGATTGATACTTATGAGATGGGATGGAAGGATCTCGCCCCCTACAAGCTTGAGGACTGGGCAGGGAACCCAGCGCTTGTACATTTACTACAGAGTGGACCACCTGCAGGAGTGGAGGATGGAGCCGCTCCAATGCAATCATTTGCGGTCTCTAACCATAAATGCCTGAAGTGTAAAGCGAACCTGACTAATGCCGAGTGGGAGCTGCTAGGAAGGATTCCGAATTTAAACCGCGAATCAATGGTATATTGCTT
The DNA here is from genome assembly GCF_041956825.1 of Paenibacillus sp. RS8. Classification (NCBI taxonomy): domain Bacteria; kingdom Bacillati; phylum Bacillota; class Bacilli; order Caryophanales; family Paenibacillaceae; genus Paenibacillus; species Paenibacillus sp. RS8. The sequence goes on from NZ_CP168130.1 coordinate 56,104, forward strand.
CGAAGATATACCGGCACATTTGAAACGCAAACTTCCGGAGCAAGTTTTGACTGACTTTGAAGATAAGCGAAACAATGAAAGGAGATCGATATGATATCTTCTTTACTCATATTATTAGCCTACTGTTTTTTTGCTACTAGTTTTTTCATACTTATCGTGGAAATATTTGATCATAAAGAAAAAAAGATATATATTTTCGTATTTTGTATATTGTTGTTTCTTATCGGATTAATTATTAGAAATTATGCATTGTCATGATACTTACCAATGGGAGCTAAAGAGTCTTAACTACCCATATTACTTAATTAATATATTATTATATTAGTATTTATGAGTGCAGATGTGTTATGAACGGTTCCCGCTCCTTTCACATCAACTGTAGAGTGGCCATCCTCTCGGCAATGGAAAAAGTCGATCAATAATTCGTTTGGTACTAATCATAAATACCAGCAGTGTGTAAGGCGGCAAAGTAAGATGCCAAGAAGTAACCCGAATCTAATACACGAATCTTTGGTATATTGCTTCGAACATATACCGGCATTTAAAACACAAACTTCTGCAGCAAATTTTGACTGTCTTTGAAGAAAAGCGAAATAGAGATTAAGAAATATTAGAAGTCTGAGTATCCGGGAGGAACTGATTTCTGGAGCTAGATCATCAATGTATAGGGATAATCCGTGGTAGAACTCCTGGAGCTGAAGACTTGATGAATCAAAAAGAATAATCCGGTACATTCGGAGTGGAGGTATAAGATGAAAGTTTCAATTATAAAAACAGAATATGGAATTGGTAATTAGTACATTGATTTTAGTAATGATGCAGTCAAACGTCTGTACGAGTCAGAAGACGTTGAAATTATATTCTACTAGGTAAGAAGACATATTGAATAGAGAGGATGTAACTATTATATGGCTTTAATAACGTGGCTTTTTACTCCGATTGGAATTTCTGTGATTGGCTCGCTCGCTGCAATTACTTTTGCTATCAATAAAATATGGGGCAGATCTGACAAAGATACAAATTGAATAGCGTGAGTGTATTAGAAAGGAGATGTTTCGGTATTGGGATATAGTATTGAGTGCTTTAAAAGCTTCAATGTAACTGAGGAATTTGGTGACTATATTTTTGAGAAATTAGGATATGAACCAGGGAATTATATCTACCCTTCCTCATTAAGTAAGCTTTATAAATTGTTTTCAAGTCAAGGAATTGAAGTTGATTTTGTTCCTACATTTGGAGAGCAATACTATTTTGATTGCTTAACGAAAGAACAAACAGAGTATATTATTACAAAGTTGAAGGAACCCACTGAATGTCTTCGGATTGTAGAGAAGAAAAACTTATTGCAGCTGGTGAAAAATGAATTGCCTGATTGTCTGCTTTCATTCGAGCATCTGATTAAAAGGTGGGAATCTGGATTCTATGTGATAGAAACATATTGAATAAATCGGTTCATAAAGGAGTAATCGTAATGATCAATGAAAACCACCCTGAAGGTCGTAGATATAAGCAAACTTTAGATGAATTTAACGCTAAATTGGTGCCATTATTAGATATAAGCGAAAACGAAATATCGGGTAAAATAAAGCTTCATGAAGCTCGTGGATCGGTGAAGGTTCAGGTAAGTTAATACTCAATTCAGGGAAAGAATTTAAATTCTACTTAGAAGAAGATGGAGAAATAATATGTGATGATGAAATAACATCACTTTCATCACATCTTAAAAAAGCCATTTTATTATTCAGAAAACGTGAAACTGCTCTCGATAAAATTATGTTCCCTGGGAGTTATGAAACAAAATGAATAGGAGAGTGTATTGAGATGGCCAAATTACCACGTATCTTCTTTAAAAAAGATAAGGATATGGTTAAGAATAGTAATCTAATAATTGGCCCTTCTGGATCGGGTAGAACATACAATTGGGTAATTGAGAGGGAAGAATTAAAATCATTTGCAAATTCATTATTAAATGCAGGTGATGTTTATTATGTAGATCTAACAGAAAAACCAAACAAATTTTTAGGTCTCAATCCAAAGTGTCATACTTATCAGGATATTCCAGATTTTAATGCCATATTAGAAATTATTAAGAGTCTATACGATGATAGAATAAAACTTTATGATGAGGGCGCGTCTTGCGAAGGGCTTCCATTCATAAATCTAATCGTTTACGAAAAAAATCAACTCCCTGAAAAATCGCTTCATAATTTACAAGCTCTAATGGACTACACATTAGAAAAGCAGCGGATCGCTAAGTTGGTTTTTGTACTTCATGATTCTGTCTGTTCCACAACATATTGAATGCAAGCGTACAAAGGGAGGGGAACCTATTGATTATCGTTACATACAAAATCACAAGGAATGAAATCGATTCCGAAGGGCAAATAGAAATAGCAGATGATGAAATGATAGGCTTGAATGAGCAAGAAAAATTTGAAGAAAAATATACACGGATACATTTCAAAGAAAAGTATTGGGACCGACTAGAAATATTAGATGAGCTTCATGTTCCAGGTAGCGGAGGATTGAGATCTGAAATCCTCTATGACTCTGAAATGATAATGAAACAAAATGAACATGGAGTGTTCATATGAAAGAATGGCTCTATGAGCTGCTTGAAAAATTGACAGGTAAGCACTATCACATTTTTGACAAACCATCACAAATAGAATACCTGGATGGAACCCATTTTTTTCATTGCCGTTGCGGAGCGATGGCAAAAATAAAAAGAATACAAGTCGTAACAATGTGGTGTCCACGCTGTCAAGTTTGGACGAATGAATATAATCGATTCAGTCAACATGATTGCGGAACTAATGTTCTTTCAACTAAAGACGGAGAATAGTTAAATCACGACTATGAGGGCAATGATCTTCAATGAATATATTCGTTCATAGGAAGGGTGTTTAATACGTGGAAAAAAGACCTGTAAAAATCAAAGATTCAAAAGATGTGAACTTTGATAAAGAAGGCGTTACGGTAAAGCAGGTTCATTCTGACAGAAAAGATCAGCAAAAATTTACTGTGTTGTTTAATCACTCAGGTGAGCCGGAATTAAAAGATTACTACGAAGATCAATTTGATGTTATAGGCAACGTAACATATTGAATAAAATCGTTCAGTTGGTTTTTGTACTTCATGATTCTGTCTGTTCCACAACATATTGAATGAAAGCGTACAAAGGGAGGCTTATATGAAAAAAGTTTCAAAAACAGTGTATTTAGATGTATTTTTAACAATATTCTTTTTTACCAGCGGTTCATATCTCTTATATAGTGAAAAATATTTAGCGGGCATAATTGGGTCTGTTTTAGGGGGGGTATACATTCTGATTACATTTATGAAAGTGACTCGTCTCATCCCAATTACTGGGAATAAGGATACAGAATGAATATTAAGTTGTATGGAGGTGTTAGATCCACATGTTTAATTACTTCAGGAACAGAAAGATTCGCAATATTTTCAGTCGGTTTCCTAGTATTGATTACACTGATAAACGTTGGCTGATTAAGGATTTAAAAGTCAGAGAGGATCGACTACGCTCTACCTTACATCTACATAGATCGATTGAAAGTAGTTTAATAGCTGATCGAATTGTGCTTATTGATCAAGCTATAAATATTCTGGTGTCGGATAATTATAAAGATAACCTAGAGGAATGCATGACAATTCGAATGGTTTATGAATCAATTTTGAAATGAACACCGTCTGAATATTAAGTTGTATGGAGGTAGATATGAATGAGTTATATTCGTAATATTCTCAATTCCTTAATAATATTCCCCCAGAGCAAAGAAGCTCGTGAACAGTTAAAACGACTTAGAGTGAGAGACGTGCTTAATCAGAGCACGCCTGATGATCTGAGAGAATGGGAAAGTAATTTGAAAATCCTTAATAATTCTAAACTGATTTTTGAAACTACAAAAATGTTACATGAAAAATTAAATGATGCATTTCTTCTATACCTTAAAAAGCATTATCCAGTTGACGAACGTCTGGTGAAATTACAAAATATCAAATTGTATTAAGAGGGATGATGGTGCGTGTATTTACAGCAGACAGTTTAAGGCATTTTTACCTTGAGGATATAAAAATGTTTGAAGAAATAACAGACCTCAATAATGATAATTGATATTTAGAAAAAGAGAAAGATAAAGCTCTCAAAAACTTAGAACTAACTTGTGAAAAAACCTTCTTTTCGTTTTTTTCACAAGAAATGAGCGAAAACCATTGAAAATTGCAACAAATATCTGATAGAGTACGTAATCCATTTATAGTCAGAACTTTAGCGTCAAACGAAATAAGCCATTGGGAGGGTGTTACATAATGTTAAATCGATTTGCAACTAAATGGATTAGTATATTTGCTTTTGCACTAATGCTATTAATTCTTATCTCAGTATGGATGAATTGGTTTCTTCCGTTGTCCTTTATTGGAAGATCCCTGATCTCACTGGAGGCTTTTGTGATTATTATTGTTTTAATTGATCTTGCACTAAAAAAATCAAAACACATTTAAACATCACTGATATTTCTGTTCGAGCTTTTATTGTAATTTATTCTAAAGAAGAAGCAGAAGAATTTTCTCTTTTGTTTACCTGTCTATAGAATGAGATTTAATTAAAGTTAGGCTTCTGCTTAGTTCCATACATTAAATAAAGGTGGGATTTTCAATAACATTGAATACAATCGACAAATTGGTAAGTAATGAAGGTTGGAATATTCAAAGCTGGCGATTTCGGTATGGCACAGAACTATGGGTGATTGCTTCGCCTCTTGCTGAACAGTTGGACCAAATCAGAGAAATCACAGAAGGTGCTGATATCGAAGCAATTGAACTGGCATCTTACTTTAATAACGAAGGATCATGGTTACCAGTAATTTCTGCAAAAAAACATATCTGAAGGTTTAGAAATGCTAGAACAAAAGATCAAGGTATTTGAAAATATTGAAGAATGGAAACAAAAAGTAGTGGGTACGTTCTCAAGAATTATTGAGGTTAACGATGGGGGATACGGGCTTTCAATTGCTGTTAATGAGAAAAAAGAGAGCATTTTTTTTGCGCCTGATGGACTTAATAATCCCTTCTTCATGAGAACATACTTTGTACTAATTGAGGAAGTTGAGAAAGTCGAAACGGCTGCTTATAAAGATAGGCTAGGAATTATTGAGCGCCTTATTATTGAAGGAAGAGCAGTTGAACCCAGTTTGGAAGATTCTAAAAAAGAATATGGAATTGCTGAATTCCACCTTCGATATTCAAATAATGCGAAATATACAGCGATAAAATTGCAGACTAGATGATGTTTTTGCTTCAGATGTTTCAAAAAGTCTTAGATAATAAAAGAATAGGAGTGAATTTAAATGCCAAGTTTAAATCAATTACTTGCTCTTAAAGAAATTTTGCCGATTGTATTATTCATTGTAGTGGGAATTACGGGTGTATACTTTTCATTCAGAACAATTTCGGATGAATTCCGATACCAAAAACAATTTGGACATCTCCCTGAATTTATGCGTCCCACCAAAAGTTATTGGAGACGTCACATGTGATAAAAGATTAATAATTTCAACTCAAGATTATTCTGAGTTATTTTGGTTGATTTCCCTCTCCATTTCGTTAGTATATTAGTATGTCAATTAAATACTATATTAGAATATTAAGGAGGATTCGTTATGGAGGATTTTATTGAACGAGCTTTTGATCCTACTAGCAAACCCAAGAATTATTTCGAATTTTATGTTGGGAAACCTGGACGTGGAGGGAACAAGAGGACATTACATTCGTATGCAAAATATTGGGGGAAGGAAATTCCGAAGGAGTATAAAGATCGACAAAATGAATACTTTTACGCATCGGATGCTTCCAAAATTTTAGCTGAATAAATAAGTCGGAGAGTGATACCATGGCTTTTATTAACAAGCTTCCTGCAAAAGCATTTACAATTTATTATTTATTGATTTCAATCTGGGGTATGCTTGGAATAGTTTCTTTTCCTGAGCAATTCTTATCGTGGCCGGTTTAGTAGCTTTCATTAGATCAATAAAGCTTGGGAATAGTTTAGATCGATGGAAGTCTTTCTTAGGTTGTTGTTTATTTGGAATTTTGGCGTTTGTGTTCATGGTTTAGTGTATGGTATTATCATTAACTTTTTGAATATAGGCAGCGACTGGAGACATCATATGTGCTGAAAGAATTAGCATTGTTACTAAATAATGATGATGGTTTTCGTTGATATTTCTCACGCTTTTGTTAATATATTAATATATTACATGTATATTATATTACTATATTAATTGGAGGATTCGCTGTGGAGGATTTTATTGAACGGGCTTTTGGGGCTCAAGGACATTTGTCTAAGCTAGTAAATGGATATATCCCACGAGCCCCCCAAATAATGATTACGAAAAAGGTTGGCGAATCTTTAGAAAATTCACAGCATTTAATCTGCGAAGCCGGCACCGGCACTGGTAAATCACTTGGATATTTAACTCCTGCAGCTCGCTGGGCTGTCGTTAATAAGAAAACAGTTATTGTCTGTACGCATACGATCCCTTTAATGAATCAAATCGTTAATGTGGAGCTACCAAGGGTAGTTAACATCCTTAAGATGGAGAAGTTATCACTTAAGTTCCAACATGTCAAAGGAAAGGATCATTATATCTGTAATACAAAATTAGAAACACTCTGGCAAGAAAAGTTACGCAGTAATGATTCTGAAGCTAAACTTGTACGTCAGATTTCAAAGATGGTAAAACAAGAACGGGTTGGGGATCGTGCGGCTCTAGGATTCGATGTTGAAGACAATGTGTGGAAAAAGATTAGTGCTTCCAATTGTCCAGCCATTACTAAACCAAGCAACTGCATGTTAGAAGACCTAAAAGGAAAAATGTATACCTCCCATATAATTGTTACAAATTTCGCTTACTTCTTTAATGATCTAAAAATGAGAATGAAGACGGGGAATGGTACTCTTCCAGCATATGATGCCGTCATTTTTGACGAAGCACATGAAATAGAAGATGTATGCTGCAATGTCTTCGAAAAGAAAGTAGATATCAACCGTTTTGAAATTTTATTTGAAGCAATCTTCAAACGAAGTGCATTCTCGGAACTTGATCATGGAAGTCAAATCGAGCTTGCTCAGCTTCGTCAATCTTTTCACCAGCAAATTGATGAAGTGTACGCTCAAGTAGGAAAGAAGATGAGAGATGATCAGGGGGGATTGCTTGCCTTCAAGCTCATGACAACAAAGATTGAAATTTCCGAGGTCTGTGCTACTCTAACTAGCTTCATTGAGAAAGTCAAAAGTTTAAAGGTACGAGGGATATCAGACTTAACTGAAAAACTCTTTGAAGGTAATGATGATTTAGAATTCATTAGCTCAAACGAGAAGAATTCTTGGGCATATTGGGCTACGATTCAAGGCAGAGGCAATGTAATACTCCATGCCGCTCCTCTTTACCCAAAAGTCATATTAAGTAAAGGTTTATTCGACAAGGTACCTGTAATCTTGGCGAGCGCTACCATGTCCACGAGTACTAAAGAGGGAAAAACATTCACGTTTTATGCTGGCCGACTCGGTCTTAAAGAGTATGGAACCATTATAGTAGACAGCCCATTTGAATATGAGAAGAAAACAATGATTATTTGCCCCGATGATGCACCTGACCCCAGTAGTCCCGAGTATGACGAATACCTCCCACACAAAATTGAAGAAATATTACTATATAGCGGTGGCCGAATGCTTGTCTTATTCACCAGTTTCGAGAGTATGAACCGTGTTGCTCGTAGTCTCGAAGATTACTGCAGTGAACGTTCGCTTAACCTTCTAGTTCAATTCCCTGGATGCGATCGAGAGGATATCATTCATCAGTTAAAAACCAATCCACGAACAATAGTACTTGGATGTGCAAGCTTTTGGACCGGCGTAGATGTTCCTGGTGATGCATTAACAACAGTAGTAATTGCTAAACTTCCTTTTCCTCAGCCTAATGAGCCATTAATCCAAGCCCAGCTCGCCGTCATTGAAAAAGCCAAGCGCAGCAGTTTCTTTGATTATATGTTCCCTAAAATGATGGTAAAGCTTCAGCAAGGATTTGGGCGTTTAAATCGATCCATGAAGTGCCAAGGCGCTTTTATCATTCTAGATAATAGGATCTTAACCAAGAGATATGGGGGAAGAGTCATTCGTAGTCTCCCAAAGTGTCAATATTCAAGAAAATTAGAGGATATCATTCACATACTACCTTGCTAAAGAAAGGTTGTTGATTCTTATGATGGGAAGAGCTCACTTAGCAATAAGTACCGGAGTTACTATTTCGATCTTAGGGTTAGCCGATTATAAAATAACAGTACCAGTAGTCGCTGTAACTGTGGTTAGTTCTCTTCTTCCGGATATCGATGAACCTAATTCACTTTTAGTATCAAGAGCACTCCCAACATCTTTACTTCGTCTTCTGCAGGGCGTACTTATCGCACTTGCTGCATTCGTTTATTTTTATGGAACTGAACTCGCACCATGGAACACAGTCATCGCCATTCTAGCTGCACTCGTATCTTTTATGCCAACCCGAACACTCCGGAACGTCATGATGATCCTGATTGGCGCTTGCCTGATCTTGTTTGGTCAGTCTTATATTCCGTGGAGCACTATCATCGGCTGCCTGCTCATTATCTGTGCTCTAGTGCCTCATCGTGGGATTACCCACTCTTTATACGGTGTACTTGGATGGACTGCACTTCTTTACTTTTCAACTTATACCTATGGACATGCGCTATGGATCGCCGGTGGCTTATCTTATCTAATTCATCTACTCGCTGATGCACTCACAAACCATGGAATTCGCCCATTACCACCGTTCGATTTCCGTCTGAAGCTACGCCTGATGAGTACTGGGACTATGAAAGGCACATTGATAGAAAACCTCTGTATCGGTCTCACATTCGTTCTCGTATGGTTCGTATTCTTTCGCGGGGGAAATTATGAGCACTTTATTTTTTTAGATACGTTAACCTTAGGAAAGATTGTCGTGAAATAGAGGATTTAGAAAGAAATTGTCTTATAATTAAACTCGACTGTCTAAATACATAGCAGTAACAAAAGAATGAATGACAAGGTTAAGGGCTTAGTATTGGCGCTGCTCTACCAGTGGACGGTCTGACGGTAGATGATAAGGGACGCATCCGAATTGACGGAACTCTTATTGATGGATTGTCTGAAGGTGAGGCGTTAGACTTCGCGTTTAAGCTTACTAAGGCTCAGTCAGGCCCGTTGAAAGTTATCTGCATTGATGGATATCAAAACCTTGAAAGCAAGCAACAATGCATTCTGGAGAACGCGCAGCGCGATGATTGCCAATACTTCTTGCTCTCCACAGTTGAAGGCACCAGCCGAGGTGCTTCCGTTACACCAACTCCACATATATAACCTTACTCAAGTGTAATCTACTTACCTTTGTTGTATCATTAGTTCAAGGTGGTGGAAAAAAATGAAAATAAACAAAAGCGGAATTATCTTCCTCTCCTGTATCATCTTGTTCTTTGTGTATGGTTACAATCCTCGCAGTACAACTGCAATTGTTAACGTATCTGAGATTAAAGAAAATAGTATTGTATTAATAAATCAACTGGGTGAAAAAACTAAGGTTAACGTCCCTTCTCGGTTTGATACAAGTAAATTAAATGAAGAATCTCATTACTTTGTTAATTACGATTCCAGTATTTTTCGTCGGAATACTCTTAAGAAGATTGAGGAGTCAAAATAACCTTCTCACTAGTAGGAAAACAAAAAGAACAGCTATCCCGCAAATGATACCCTTGCGACTCTACGTAGGAGTTTCGCTCTTGGCTACCTTCCGCCGTCAAACAGTATCATGCTGATGTACCTGACGGCGTTAAGGTTCTGACAGCTGCTGTGAATAAGAAAAATAATTAATTTTATTAAAAGGACGAGGGTAGTATGGCAAAAAAAACAAAAGGCTTGACCCAACCAACTAGCATGCTAAAACAGCGATTCAGTAAATAAAATCCTTTCATTCATTACATAAGAATAAGAAACTTTGAGCAATGACAGACTAATTTCCCGCTCCTTTCTTTACACTATAGTTCCTTATGCTTATAATAAGCTTATTCCGATTTAATTGATTTTCTTCGTCGTTAATGATTCGATGAAAGAGTGAGAAGAGCAACAGTAGTGTTGCTTAAAAAAATGTAGGCTAAATCAGCCGTGGAGACTATAAGTGTGCGACTTTTCGCATGCTTTTTTTGGTTTCCACGGCTTTTTTTGTGCCTAAAACAAGGGAGGATAAAAATGATAGAGAGTTTCGATCTTGTTAGCTTCAGAAAGAAGCTATCAGGTACTGCTACAAGTTCACCTAAATTTAAGTCGGGTGTATTTAAAGCTATTGAAGCTGGTTTAGAGGGAGAAAGTGGTCGTGTGGACTGGAATTCCTTCACACTAGAAGAAGCAATGATCGCAATGCACGAAGCATTTGGTTATTGCGACCAAGATTATATGGATTCAGAATCCTTGAGTAATCCGAACAAGGATAATGTGATTCATCAATATCTACATAATATAAATGTTGTGAGAAGTCTAAAAATATCTGAACCAGTAAAGCAAACTGAAGACATTCAATTCTTTTAAGGGAGTGTGTTATGAAAAATGGAGGGTAGCTATTTTTCTAGTGAGGAAGTATTACAATTGCAATCACAATTCGATTCATTGATCATGCTAAAAATGACTCATGATGCTGGATTCGACATTTGTAGTATCTCTATTAATTATATTAGTAATCCATACTACTTTGACTCTGATGATCAGCTCTCCGTCTTTTACGAGTGTATATCTCGCATTTTTGGCAGCTATGAAATCGACGAAAGAGAATTCGAGGAAACTGGTGGTGAATCTATCACTCTAACACTGCCATTCCCTCAGATGAGTGAACTGCTGTCGCTACTATCACCAAAAGAGGAATCAATGATTATCCAACGCATTAATCAAATGATGCGTATCGATTCTAATTATGGGGATCGAGAGATGACCGGTAAGCTTTCTTCCGATGGCTTGGTAATCAGTTTCTTAGGATACTCTGATGATAATCACACCTTCTTAGCGCAATTGTTAAAAATACGTTATGCAGTACAAGAGTTAATAGATTCAAAAAAGGAAAAGTTGATGCAACGTCTTCGCAGTGTTCTCATTCATAAAATAGGTCAGGAATTGCTATCTACAAAAATTAAGACAGAAGCGGCTAAAGATCCAGTTCAGGATCAAGCTCTGGATGTCACGATTTGTTCATCTGCAGTACAGCAAGATACATTCCTATCTAAGAAGACGAAAAATCATAGAGAGGCTGATGAAGTAGCATGAATGTGTCCCTAAGCATAGAAGATAAAGGAAATGTACAAATCATTAAGATATCTGATTTTAATTTGCCGTACATTGAAGATTATCAAGATGGAATCAAAACCGGAGAAGGCTTTCATACCCATGAAGCGATCGCCAATGCGTTAACGCCAAAAATTGACTTGGGTAACTTAGCAACACCAATATTGCCTCGGGGTACTTTGTACTATTCAGAGAGTGTTGATGGGTCAAAGTGTACTTGCTTTCTAGAGATAGCTCCTCATCGCAGATCAATTTACTATCATGAGGCACTAGTTGATGAAGTTCCATTTCCGAGACTTGTCTTTGGATTTGAACTACTTCATCGAGGAGATGAGTATGTTATCTCTAGGGCGTTTTTGGGTGCTTGTGAAAGTTACGGTGTTCTTAATGAAGATTCAGAAATCTATCGTTTTCCTTATTCTAATGTAAGATCAGATTTCGCGGTTTGTTGGGGTGGAACAGAGCGTCCTATTCTGACCCGTATATCGCAACTTACAACGATTCCAGAGTTGTTTTTTAACTCTACTAATTCTGATTGCTATTACAGTACCGCAAATTCAAGTAACCTGCCGTATAGAGAATTATTAGAAACGTTAAAAGGAAAAGATTTCCCTGAGGAATTCTTGAAAAAGTCGGGTAAAACTTTGTTCAATTGGGTTAATGAATTGATCTAATTCTAGCGATAAGATCAAGATTACCTTATGAATAATAGATCGAATCTGGAGGATATAAAAATGACAACTAATAATGATAACTATGGTGGTTCCAATCTCTTTGATTATTTCAAAGGTAGCTTCAGCAGCCCCCTTGCAGCACAGTCAAAGGATACAGAATCATCGGATGATAAAAAAAGTGACGATAAAAGCTTCTCGCCTCTTCTGAATGGAAAGCGTAACGCCTCACAACCGAGTAAACCATCTGTAAAAGATTCTTGTTCTGACGATGGATGTGATGACCAGGATCTGAAGGATAGCGATTTATCTGAAGAAGAGAAAGATGCCTTATCTGAAGATCAAGAGGAAAACGAAAAAGATGCCGATGAAAATGAGCTTGCTGGGAAGTCTCCATCTACTGAACCTAAGTCTACAGCAGGCAAAACAGAGAAGAAACCAGTTTTTACGAGTACGACATTCATCTGCTATGCCGGTATAAACCGACCTATCACTAAATACATTGCACTAGATAAACTATCCGTGGCCACACTAGACGATGTACGAAAAGCTCTGCAGAAGGATCACCCAGAATGTTCTAAGAGTAGAACAAAAATGGACTGGGATGCGAAGCAGAACATTATCGTACCGATTATCACTGGTGGTAAGAAAGGAGCCTTTTTTATTGATGGCTCCCGCGGTTTTTTTTCTACAGCTAAGGAGCTAGTTGAAAATAAAGAAATAGTCAATATCTTAGCAGCTCAGGATGGATTCTATGAAGTTCGTGAGAATCTAATTGGTATTTTTGTTGCCAGATCTAATATCGATGAACTTCAGAATTGGGAAGGGTTCCAGCAGCTCGTATCCCAGCTTCCTGAAAGAAATAGTTTAGATCAATGCCAAGAAGGCTTTAAGCTTTCCCTCCCGAAGATTCCTGAGCATTTAATGCTACAACTACTCTCTTTCTTCTCGGATTATTCCGATTTAGAAGTCGAGGTAATGGGAGTTTTCTACTGGGATCGCATAAATAAAAAATATGTTGTGAATGTGCCTCATCAAAAAGTAAGTAAAGAATCAATTGATCCGAATTACACTGAATTTAGACCAGATCTCATGCGAGTTGCTGAAATACACTCCCACAATACGATGAGAGCTTATTTCAGTACTATTGATGACAATGATGAGGTTGGCACTATGTTATATGGTGTAATTGGCCGAATCATTAAAGGAGATGGCGTTATTCGTTTTGACATCAAGACTCGTGCTGGAGTAGCCGGTAAATTCCTCCCGCTCCTCTCGTCAGTCTGGATAGAAGGTAACTACGATAACCAAGATGACTCATGGAATCTAATTCCTTATACACCTTATCCGCAAAAATGGAGAAACCGCGTTGTGATCTCAACTCAGGAGGTCCTTTAAAATGATTCAATTATTCGACTTTCATAAAAGAGAGAAATCACAATCTCATCTGCCTTCAGTCTCAAAGATGATGTATTATATTGTGATCGTTGGTAGCGGAGGGACCGGCGGATATGCCGTTCAGCGGATTACAAAAATAATGAGTGCTTTTAGTAAAGTGAATTCCTATTTGCTCATAGCGGATCCGGATGCAGTTGAAGAGAAAAATTGTGCGCCTCGCTTGTACTAATTGATGGCATAGTCATCCATCAAGTAACGTACACGCAGATAGTTAACACTATCTCGACGGTGGAATTCCGTCTAAGCGAAGTTTTGTGATGAATGATGGGTGAATACCCCATCCCGCAGGAATCAATGCCTATGGGGAGGGGTGACACCCTCCTTGGTACTGCGCGGGCTGAGAACTAACCCATGGGGGAGCATTGACATAGTGCAAACCTTCATAAAGCGGGTTAAAAGTCGTAGCTGAAAAGCACTTCGGGTTTCAATAGTGCCTAGTATAGCGCGGGCCTCCTTATCCTACGGCGAACATATGTGAAGTAACGTAAGCCTCGTCATCTTCGCTCTCCCATACCCGATGTAGGAGAGGACAAGCGGTTGTATCTGTTTGTAATTTTTGATCAGATATCTCTCGGAATAAAGACCGAGTTGAAGTAGACGGTTAACTCTTGATTCACACCGTCTCTGGAATCGCCGGGGTAAAGTTGCCGCCTAAGGGATATACAAAAGGATAATCACAAAATCACGGGGGATTGCCAGTTAGCGGAGCGATGTCACGCAATGAAACTAATTGAGCAACAGAGGCATCGTAGTAGTCTGAGTGCGGGAAAGCCGCATACACGGCGAAGGGTGCTAGTCGGCGGGAGTAATAGGAACATCGGAATCGTGCGAACTCCCTTTATGGGTAAATCGCCAACGCAAGGATGCCAGCCGAAAGGAGGGTGATACCAATGCGGGTTCCGAACACGATTCAAACCGAAAAAGAACTACGCGAAACGCTTGACCTTTTGTTTGCACATTCAAAAAAAGGTAAATCATTTACAGGTATTCTTGAACTGGTATCTAACGATCAAACTATCATTACGGCAATCCATAACATCAAAAGTAACACTGGTGCGAAGACTGCAGGGGTTGACGGAAAAAACGTTGATCACTTCCTGCAAATGCCTTATGAAGAGGTCATTTTACTTGTTCGGGATGCATTAAATGATTACAAGCCTTTACCTGTCCGCAGGGTTCACATTCCAAAGCGCAACGGGAAAAAGAGACCTCTAGGAATTCCAGCATTTATCGATCGAGTAGTTCAAGAATGTATTCGGATTGTTATTGAACCCATACTAGAAGCACGCTTCTACGATCACTCTTACGGGTTTCGACCTTACCGCTCTACAGAGCACGCAATCGCGAGAGTGGCACGAATGGTCAACAGCAATTCTCAGTGGGCAATCGAAGGGGACATTAAAAGCTTTTTCGATAATGTTAATCACAGATTGCTCATACGAAAATTGGAACGACTTGGTATCATCGATAAGAGAATCCTTGCGATCATCAAAAAGATGCTCAAATCCGGTATCATGGAAAAAGGAATATTCATTGAATCCACAACCGGTACTCCTCAAGGAGGCATTCTGTCCCCGTTACTCGCTAATGCTTATCTAAATGATTTTGATTGGACTATAGCGCGGATGTTTCATATTCCAAGCTTCTCTGATCAATACAGCACAATTAGCAACGCTCAAAGAGTCCTAAGGAAGAAAGGTATTTCACCAAAATTTATTACCAGATATGCTGACGATTGGATTATTCAGACACCATCAGAAGTCGAAGCAAGTAGGCTCTATAGATGGCTCATCAAGTACTTCAATCATCGGTTAAAACTTGAACTGTCGGAGGAGAAGACACTTATTACGGACGTTTCACAACAACCGGTTAAGTTCCTTGGATTTCATATAAAATCCGAAGTCAGGAAAGGTATTAACGGTCTGAGTAAAATCGCGGTGGCAAAGACATACCCTGAACCTGAACGGGTAAAACAGCAAGTTCAATCACTACGTGAACAGATCAGATACATTGCTCGCAGACGCGACGATAGATTAAGGGCGATTGAAATTGAAAATCTCAACTCCCGCATAGTCGGTATTGCTGAATATTGGAAGATGGGCGCTTCAAAGAGAATCTTGAAAAAAATCGATAATTTGGTCAGTACTATGGTCTACTTCCAGTTCAAGAAAGTATATAAAAAGTCGTTATATGAACACTATGTAGCACTTCATATGCTTTCTAATAGGGTAAACAGACATTTTTCCGATGCTAAGGGGAAACCTATAACTCGAACAGATAAAACCTGGGCCGTGAAGATTAATGGTTTGTGGATTGGCATCACTAAAGCCTATATCACTCCCATTCAATACGCCAGGCAGTACGGTCAAGATCTCACACCATATTCCGATAGAGGTAGGTCCCTATATCTCAGAATTCATGAGGGTAAAAGACTGCCGTTAGCTAGACAACCCCTATACAACGATGAAGCTCTTTACGGAAGTCTCTTTCACAAAGACCCGCTTCACAATTTTGAATTCGTCATGAATAGGGAGTATGCGTTCAATCAGACCCTTCGCAAAGGATTGTACGTTTGCCAGATTTGTACTTGTGAACTCGTTAAAGGCGAAAAGGAATGTCATCATAAGAACCCTAAGCTTCCCTTAGATCAAGTGAATAAGGTGTCCAACCTTTTATGGATGTGTACGGAAGATCATCGATATATCGAGTATGGAATACCCGATGAGGTGACTCTCAAGAAAAGCAGAAGGGACAAAATTATAAAATTTCGTAAAATCAGACTCGGTTCTGATGGACCTATTTAGGAGGCTCAATATGAGCATCTAGAGGATTTTAAAATCCAAATTCCGTCGATGGAAAGCCGAATGCATCGAAAGGTGCCTGTTCGGTTTGGGTGGGGGGAAAAGCCGGAGATCATATCAAAGGTTTACCTATCCACATTGCTTCGGCAACCTTTTATCTCTTCTGATATTGGACTCAAAAAGGCAGATGTCTTGGCCAAGAGATACGGACTTACTTATGGACTTAAGATTGGATCTTATTCCAATTCTTACATTGAGTCTGTGGAGTCTCTAGAGAAGTTATTTACACTCACGGACTATCGTCATGGGTATGACCAGCATATTCAAAAAGTCTTGATTGGAGCAGTGGATAACGTGCGTCCGTAAAAGACATTTAGCTGAATGACAGGGAAGCCTGCCAAGAGTGTGGCCTCTTGCCACTCCATACCTTACCTCAAAGGGAAACCGCTTGGGGGACAATCGCATGGTAACAGAAGAAGTGGCAGAATTGAAACCACGTCGATTCTGAGTGCTTCTGGAGTGAGACGAAACTATATGGCTAAAGCTGAATTGCCTGAACCCAAGCTCTAGGAGGGAAGAACGCGCCCCCCTTCACGTCATCGTGGGAAAGAGTGAAGGTGAATCTTAGGTTATGTGGGTTCGTTATCCTCGCATACGTCAACCGTAGATTCAGCCGCCTACAATAAGCAGGTTACAAGAGCGAAATGGGAGCCTAAGTAGTTTCTTAAATATCAGCTAAGGGTTAAACGGAGAACACCTACGTTGGAACGCTCTGAATGAGCTATTAGACAATGGTCTATGAATATCCAATATGGTGTCGGAGCTCTCGTAGTAGTCTGAGGAACCTGAATTAACAGGGATTGCCGTAAATTCGGAAGCGTGAAAGACGCCCACACATTCATGGAGGCATGAGTGACACTACTGGTGCTGGCGAAGGAGAGCAGGATTACTTTTCTAAAACATACGAGAGGTTATGGTGGAATACCATGCAAAGACTTGATGTAGTTTTAGACATCCTACAAGAAAAGACTAAAGTGGAGAATTTTAAATTCACGGATCTGTATCGTATTCTTTACAATTCCGAGCTGTACTTAAGAGCCTACTCGAGAAAAGCTTCTAACCCAGGCAATATGACGCCTGGTTATGACGGAAAGACAATCGATGGGTATAGTCTCGATAGAATCAACAGAATGATCAAGTCTCTTGGGGACGAAAGCTTTCGTCCCACCCCCGCCAGAAGGACGTATATCAAAAAGAGGAACGGTAAGATGCGTCCATTGGGCATTCCCTCAATGGATGACAAGATAGTTCAAGAAGCAGTCCGAGTGATTTTGGAATGCCTATATGAACCGACCTTTTCCGAAGACTCTTTCGGATACAGACCCGGTCGCAGCTGTCACACAGCAATCCTCAAGATAAGGGATAGATGTAAAAGTACTAAATGGTGGGTTGAGGGTGACATTGAAGGATTCTTTGATAATATCGACCATGATATTCTTATAAACATCCTTCGCAAAAAGATTAAGGACGAAAGATTCCTTAATCTGATCCGCAAGTTCCTTAAAGCTGGATACGTTGAAAACTGGGTGTATCATAAGACTTTCAGTGGCGCTCCGCAAGGTGGCATATTGAGCCCCATTCTCTCCAATATATATCTAGGTGAACTAGATTTATTTATGGACAACCTTATTCAGAAATTCTATAAGGGAGATGCAAGGGGACACAGCAATGCCTGGGGTAGCGCCAACTTCCAAGTCAAAAAATACCGCAAATACTACGCGGCATGTACTGATCGGAAGGAGAAAAAGACACTCTTAGGTAAGATAAGGAAATCCGAGCTGATTCAACGTAATATGTCAAGCAAAGATGACATGGACGCGGGGTTTCGTAGGCTAAAGTATTTTCGGTATGCAGATGATTTTATTATCAGTGTAATCGGAAACAAAGAAGATGCGGTAGAACTAAAACAGAAAATCAAGCAGTTCCTTAAGGAAGAGTTGAAGTTGAATCTCAGCGAGGAGAAAACTTTCATCACTCACAATTCAAAGCCAATTAGATTTCTTGGATACGAAATTGAAATCGCGAGATCAAGTGCAGGTATTCCAACGAAGAGAGGCTTAGTAAAACAGCTCAACGGGAATGTAATACTACGCATGCCTCACGACAGAGTAAGAGAGTTTCTCTTGAAAAACGGATATATGTCAATTGGACAAGATGGGAGCTGGAGAGCCAGGCATAACAAACCTCTAACTAACCTTGATGAACTTGAAATCATCAGATCATACAATGCAACAATTAGAGGCTTTTATAACTACTACCAGCTTGCACATAACATATTCAATTTTCACCATCCGTACTTCATTATTCATCAAAGCTTTCAGAAGACGCTCGCCAATAAGTATAGGACATCGGCAAGCGAGATACGTCGAAAGTATTCAATCGATGGCGCTCTTGCAGTTACATATAAGAACAGCAAAGGGAAGCTAATGATCAACAAACTTTTTAATGGACCATTTAAGCGGTCCGAGAAGGCGTTCGTTGATGTAGACGTCGATCTAATACCAAATAAGCTTATCTACACTGGAAGAGGAAGCCTTATGGCAAGACTTGCTGCAGACACTTGTGAATGGTGTGGAACTTCTGGGGTAGAACTAGAGATGCACCATGTACGTAAACTCAAGGGTTTGAAGGGTAAGGAGCTATGGGAAAGAGTAATGATAGCGAGACAACGAAAAACTATAGCGCTATGTAGGAACTGTCACGTGGATTTACACAAAGGTACACTTAGGCAATATGTAGGATGTTAGTTATCTGGGGAGCCGGATGAGGTGAAAGCTTCAAGTCCGGTTCCGAGGGGAGCCTTGAGAAACCGGTATGCGTAAACATATTTGGCGCTTGGGGCTTACCCTACGACTATTCACGAAACATCATGAATGAATACTTTAATAAAACCGATGATTTGATTTACATCGATGCCGGTATTGAAGGAGTGTTTATTCCAGAAGATAAAACGGAGGAAGAGTGGACTCCGGAAGAAGCCTTAGACAATTTGGAAAGTGGGTATTCAGGTCAAGTCGTTGTAGGTCTTAAGAAAGCAGGAGAGGTCATTTTGCCAGCTCTCAACTCGGTTTACGCTATCGATGCGAAGGATGCTATTCCACCTTCTCACAACTGTGGACTAGAGCCATATCAACCGCAGCGAATGATTGCAAATGAAATGGCGGCTTTTCAGATATCTACTGTCCTTAACGAGTTATTTAGTTCTAATAGTATTGTCGTTCATTATAACAATTTTAACGCTCGTTTTGGCAGTTGTCGTCCAATCTATGCAGATGAAGTTTTCCCAAATTAGTTAAAAAGTGATAAAGCAATATGCACGTTGATCAATAGTATCTAGAGGGAGCCTAAAGGAGTGAATCCAGGCTACCCTCTTTTTATTAATGGAAATGTAATTAGTATGGGATTTGACGGATGAAAATAAATACGTTATGAATAATTTATCAATTAAAAATTCACTTGGATGTCAATATGGTCAAATTAGAGATACCCGCAAGAAGTGAAATATGCTAGTCTTAACTACATCTCTGTGTTATAAATTGCAGTTTATTGACGAATATCTGTAAATGTGGTAAATATATTATATTATGATTCATCGAATTTTCTCTTGTCGTTAGTGATTCGACAGAGTTGGAGTTGTACTGGAACACGACCAGTTCATAAATATTAGGGCTTATTTTGCCATGGAGACGATAGACACCTGTTTGGTGTCTTTTTGCGTTCCATGGTTTTTTTGTGCCTATAGGAGGAGATAAAGTGGATCCGGTAGATATTAGTCGTGCAGCTGAGCAGTATGTACTTACTGAGTTGCCTTCAGAAATGCTCCCGCTTCATGAATATGATGAAGTTCATGTCAATGTATCGGGTGGGGTAGATAGTGTCGCAACGGCGCTTGTAGCCCTTCACGGCTATCATATTCCAAAAGAAAAAATCAAACTTGTCCATATGCGTGTCGATGGAGATCCAGAAGATACGACTAAAAGACAATTGTTTGATTGGCCGCAGACCGATGGATACCTTCAGTACCTAAGCGAAAAACTTGATCTTCCCTTAATCGTTATATGGGGTGATTTAAGTTTAGAAGAGAGAATTCGGGACCGTAAAATGTTTCCGGACTCCAGCTGCCGTTTCTGCACTTCGTATATGAAAAGAGATGTTTATGCGAAGTGGGTTCGTCAATTCGATAATTGCAAGATCCTGTTATTGACTGGTGAACGATCTGAAGAATCTAAGGAACGATCTAAGAAACCTGTTTTCATGCTTCATTCGGCACATGCGACGAACAAAAAGAATCGCACCGTTCATTGGTTGAAACCCATTAAAGATATGCTTAAACACCAGGTGCGCCAATTAGCCGCGGATTATGGAATCGAACTACATCCCTGCTATGAGTGGGTAAGCCGCTGTTCCTGTAAATTTTGCATCTTTAATACAGCTTCGGAAATGCAGCGTACCTCACGACTATTCCCTGAGGATTGGGAGTACTTAAAGCAGATGGAGGTTGACTTAGGCCATACTTTAAAAAGCCGTAATGGAGGTTCACTTTCTCTTAGCGATTTCATCCAAGAAGACCAGCTTTCTTTAAACAGCATAATGTGGAGCGCGGAACTAGCATATATATAGCCAAGCGGGAGGAATTTTACATGAGTACATCGATATTTATAGAAAAACCTGTTCAACAAATACACCCTTCATTGATTAATCGCATGAAAAGAATCCTAGAAGAGGTTGTTATACATTCTAAGTTCCACTGCGACTTTTATAAAAAAGACTTGAAAGCAATGGAGCAATGCTCCAAATTCGCTTGGTTTGTATATGATTGTGGAACACATTTCATTCCATTAACTGAGGATGCCATACATTCTTTTGAAAATGAATGGATCTGCAGTATCGATGATTTAAAACCGAACAACCTAGCGAAGAGTACGGATCGCCTATACGTTTGTAATACGAGAACAGGTAATATGACCCGTATCCATAGTTATAAAAACGGAAATCTATTAAGCAAATTAAGCCCTAGTTCATAATATTTCGGGCTCCTAAAGAGAGATAGAAGGGAAACTCACTTCTATTTTTCAATTAGGTGGCCTGACAAGGTGTTAGCCGCCCCATTAAACACTACTAATTTTCTGAAAGGAATGATGATAATGACAGCACTTAAATTACAGATCTTATTTGAAGAGGATAAAGCAGAGGGGAATGTATCTGCCTACATTCCAGTATTTCGCCTTGGTGTTCTTGGAGATACTTTAGAAGAAGCGCGTGCTAATGCTATTGATTTAGTACAAGCCGAGCTTGAAATAGCTAAACAACAAGGTAGAGCCATCCCTAAAGACACTGCTATCATCGAGACCATTTGCTTTGATGATTTTGTAGCTCAAAAATAGAGTCTTCGATCCGAAGACGATTAAATAAAATTCTATTTGAATTTATCATTGACCAATGATATCTTTAACTCACAACATAATAATTACCATTTCAAGAGGAAACACCTCTCACAGTAACCACTGGGAGAAGTGTTTCCTCTTTTCATTTTACTTAGGGGGAATCGATTAATGAAGCAGCAATCATTAACATGTACTCATTTAGAAATTCGTGAACAAACCACACATTATTTGCAGTCCATTAATAGGTTGGTTTTAGGACAGCATGCTCAAGAAGTATCCATCATGTTACCGAAATATGGTGGTATTAAAGCACGCTTTGCAGCGTTCGCGCTATTTACAAGTACCGGTGAAAAGTACATTTTGTCAGTAGAAAATCTGATCACAGCAAAAGGAACACTTATGGCATTTGAAGGTGAATGGGATAGTGAGTTAGCATTTAAAGCTTCGTACCCATCTATTTCTGCATGCTTCCCTGGCTTATCTCAAAGTACTTATCGCGGTTTATTAGTTGAGCTGCTTGCAATCATGTATAGAGTCCTCACTATATTTGACTCCCAGGATACCGATGATAACTCTGCAGCTGGAATTAACGGTCGCATGACTGTAGATTGTTATGAAGTTCTTACAGATGTAGAGTGGATCGAGGATATGATGCATGAATATGATAGAGAATCGATCACTTAAAACGAATGGATACTCTCCTGCAGCCGTTACATTAATATGTATGAAAAAGAACACTCGAGTCAATAAATAGCACTTAAGCCGCTTCAAAATCAAGCCATTATAAACACCCTGCACAACATGTCTGAGTGGTTGTTTAAGGCATTCGACGATTAACTCAAACGACAAGCAACAATAGATATTGGAGCGGCTTAGGGTCGCTCCAGATTGGTTATCTACGGCATTAGTATGGTCTGCCGCTACATGCTCACATAGCCAGAATGAAAAGCAGTTAATTATTTCAAAATGTTGATAAGCAAACGTATGTTCGTGTATAATAGAAACAAACGTTCCCATTCGGAGGCGCTCTTTATGCAAATACAGATTGGCCAGAGAATTGAAATCGTGTATCAGGATAAAAGCGGGAAGATTACGCAACGAATAATAGATGTGAACGGTATTCGTAACGGCCGAATACGTGCCACTTGTTTGAGGAACGGTGCACCAAGAGTGTTTTTATACAATAATATCCTGGCGTGGCAACCGGTTAATAAAGGAGGAGCAATAGCATGAGTGAATTTACCAAAAGAATCATGGGAACTTCTGCAACCTTTACTATATTTAATGAGCTTCTAAAGTTCCCATGGACTATCCGAAGAATATCAGCTGATGGGAAGCTCCTTGAGCCTATCTCAGCCACCCACAGATATGTTGTAAGGCTAGAGCCCAGAGGATCGTATGAACGTAAAGATAACGTTTTAAGTGCCTTAAGGATGCTTCGGCATGCTTAGCGACACTGCTCGTAAGTTACTTATGATTATGAGGCATTCTTCGGTCCATCATACTCATATGCCAACTCTTCAAGAACTAGAGATCAAAAGCGGGCGCACTGCCGATAAGATTTATAAGGCATTTAAAGAACTAGTCGATGAAGATTATATCGAATGGGATCCACACTCCGCCTTAGAGAGTGCCGTAATCATTGAAGGTTGGGAACGTCCTGATCCGAGATTCAAAACCTCTCAGACATCTACAAACGAGGTAGGGTGGGGATTGGATGGAGGTAATATCGAATACTGGACTAAGTATTAGGAGGATGCAATAGTGAGAAAAAAACTAGAAGGAAATGGTCTTTGGGAGAGTAGCCGAATGATCATGCCTGAACTCGGACAACGCATAATTGCAGATCATCAAAATCAAGATATTCGCTACAAACCCGAGCTTGATCCACAAGCATGGGATGAAATCCATCAAGTGGTGGCTAAGTCAATTGAGGATCATAGTGCGATTACATTAACTATGTTCGACCCTGCTGAGAATATAGTGATCGAAGGAATTGCTACAAAGATCGATAAAGATTTGAATCAAATCAAAATGAGATGGCCAAACGATGACTATGATTGGATCAAAATAGATAATATCATTAGTGCTAATGTATAGCAGATATATTATTAATAAAATGAATGATTCTGATACCTATAACTTGATTATCTAATAATATTTTCGAAAGATAATAGTATAACAATGTATATTTTAATAGATGAATGCTTATATTATTATATGAATAGGGATAAAACTGCTAGAAAGAAACCTGTACTCTTTATGAGTGCAGGTTTCTTTCTGTAGCTATACAATTTTTCTTGTTATTAGAAAATGAAAATTCGTAAGATATCAGGACAAGGATAATTCGCACGAATCGGCTTGAGAGAATTTGACATCACAGAAATAACATGGCATACTAATTAAAGTCAAAGAAAGTCAAAGTCAAAGTCGGTATCAAATTCCATGAGAGGGGCCAACCACATGGCTATGTTTCCAGGAAATCGTGATTTATCTGAACAAGAGATTCAAGCTTTAACCAAGCGGATTGAAGATCAAGAAAATGCAACCAACATTCGCTACATCGGGCCTTCAGCAGCTTCCTATAAGTTCCAGGGAATTGTCGACAATAAAGAGCTCACTTTCAGCGTGGATAACGAGTCGTTCTTCATCATTACCGAAGAGGACTGATGTGTTAAAATTAATTGGGTGAACCCGGTATTAAAGAATTCATTCGAATAATCAAAGACCAGATTAGAGATGTTGTCATTTTTGAGCGAATAAAGCAGCTGATTGGTAGAGACTTATAGGTCCACCGAATAAAGGGAGAGATTATAACCAATGAAAGACATATTTTCATACAATAAAGATATTGAAAAGAACGCTTTTATGAATTGGCGAACACAACATTACGACCATATCCACAATATGATTGTTATTGCAGAAGGATTTAGTGATTCAGCTTTATTATTAGTAAAAGAAATCTTAGAAGATAATAGTGACAAAAGAGCTGATAATTTAATTTTCCCAATTCTATTCAATGTGAACCACAGTATTGAAGTGTATTTAAAAGCAATCTGTTGGACGCAAAATCAATTATTGGATAAGAACGATACGTTTGACGGGAATCATAATTTACAAGAGCTATTTAAAAAAGTAGTAGATTTAGGAAACGAACTGAATAGCTCGAATGACATAGCAGTATTTCATGAGATGCTAAGTGACCTAAAGGCATATATTAATGAACTTTATGGAAAAATCGAACGAACAGTGATAGACAAAAAAGGAAAAAATAAAACCCTTCACGATATTACATTTTGTCGTTACACGTTAAACAATGATTTAGAACCACAATTCTATATTAATACATTCGATAATGTAGTAGTGGATTTAGAAAACTTTTATACAGTATTCCAAGGTATTTTTGATAGCCTTGATTCGCTATCAACACACTATTTAAGTTTGCTTGATGGTAAGCAAGAAGCTGAATATGAATCACGCCAAATCCAAGCAGAAATTGCATCTGAACCTCGTGGTGAATAGTGAATATAATCAATCACCTAGTTCTTGGTTGTAATAATAAAGGACGCTATTCCACTAACGGGACACGTTAGCTCAATAAAACAGCGGCAGTCTAGGACTTCTCGTCAACGGCTATCGCTGTTTTTATAGTAAGGGCCAGTCTAATACTTATTTTACGAGATCTGCCGATTTTATAATTTGATAACCCACGTGGGATCAGCATATCCAGTCTAATATTTATTTTCTTTCTACATATTCACTCACCGTCACAGGCACGTCGGCAGCAAAGACTGGCTTTATTTTGGAGCCCAGAAGTGTGATCTACAGCTGCTCGATCCGACTGCCGGCGTCAGCGTGTCGTGTCCGAAGCAAAGCTGATTTATCCGGGAGTACCAGGAGCGAGATTTCTTTAGAGTCCTTGATATATAAGGGCTCTTTTTAATGCAACCACATTTGCATCACACATTTGTAAGTATGCAATCGGGTTTGCTTCACAAAGACACTCTATGTTGTTGAAAAGAATTAAATATATACGAGATCTTTCTCCAATTGTGGGATATGCAACTGGGTATTTGCTTCAACGTACAAAAAAAGATAAGTATTTATGATCTAATTGATATTATCATTTAGACATTTACACATAATCCGTATTTTGTGCATATGTCCAGACGACTTATTAGTATGCCCTTCCTACATAAATATATACATGTTGATGGACAAGAACATAGTCCCTTGTAGGACAAGAACTTGGTCCCATTGCCGACTAAGCCTCTCTTGACCATAAAAAAACAACTCATTAATGAGTTGTTTTTAATAATCATTATAGTCGTTACCTGAATTCATCTAATACGTAAAGAACGGATTACAAGCTCCAATTCCCAATATATAAGACTGTACTTTTGTCGAAAAGTCCTATAAATTGGAAATCGCTGTATACCTACTACGCTTTCAAAACACCTCATCTATCGTAACTTCAGTTCCTGCAGCTACTAGTTCCTTACTGGCTTGTGCAGCAACCATCTCCTCTAACTGAGCAATGCTTGTCCATTCAAGCGCACCTTCAGGCGGAACTTTACTATGATCTAGAAGAGCATCCAGCAGTTGTTCCACCTTTTCGAATCGTTGCTCATTGTTTTGCAAATGAATAATTGCATTGTAGGGTTTCTCACTACTTACTTCCTCCCCAAAATACGCTTTCTCAAAATTCCCCAGTGAGGCTAGTAGCCGAACACTTGAAGTATGCGGTCGATCCTGTATCGCTGCATATATTTTTTCGTTATGTGCCCATGCCGGATTTTTTATCGTTTTTCCTTTTCTAAGGGTTGTTGGTGTATCACTATCATGCAGGACAGAATAACGAGAACCGAAATGATTTAGTATTTTGACTAATGAAATAATGGTAGCTTTTCCTCTTGCTCTAATAATATGCACATCCTTATATATTCCCGGCTTAGTTGCCATGATGTGCTTAAACGCCGTATATTCCGTGTCCCCTTCTACGATAATGCAGCGTCCCCCAAAGAAGAATTCGGCAACATAAGGGTCGAAGATGTTCATAAGCTTTAAAAGGGAGCGGTCTTCATCATCTAATTTGACTCTCTCCGGACGAAATACCGTTGTTCCGGAAATTTGTCCATTAATCTGTTCTACTCGAATAATGGTTGTGTTATCGCGAGAGACGTCAATAAAAGCAGGAGAGTGTGTTGTTACAATCACTTGCCAGTTTCCCGTATTCGGTAAATCGTATAATACCCGGCAAGCCTCTCTTACGGCGTTTGGATGAAGGCATAGCTCCGGCTCGTCCAAAAGAAGGACATGAGGCCTATTCTCCTCACCTTCTATTGCTTCTTTTTTCGCCCCTTTCTTTCCCCCTTTATTCACATTCGTCTCTGCAATCATTCGTAAGGCACTCCATAATAAAGTACGTCTTGCACCACTTCCTTGACGATCCAGTGTGGTTAAATGACCATTTTCACCATGTCCCATTTTTAGTTGTGCGTTATTGACTTTTTGAAATAGATTAAGGTCACTCTCCGCTTCCTCTTCTGCCCGAGGATCAAATTTAACAACGTATCCGGGGAAAACTTCACTGAGTAGCTGCGAGACCTGTAGTTCAATTTTTTCGATATGCCCGATCGATTCATTGATTACTTGCTGTCTTAATGTTGCGATCGTACGAAGCAAATGTTTGTATTGAGATTCCCCAGCTTCTTCTTGAACATCTTTTACTCTCTCTTTTATGACATTGCTTAGCAGTTTGACGATGACATCCGCTTGTACTTTAGGATCTGAAAAAGCATCAACTCGATGTGGCTTAGGTCGATTATAGTTGGCGACATTGGGTGCACCCCATGGAACCGCATCTTCAGCCCAAATGTTTTTTTCAACATCGAAGCCTTGACGCTTGGGTGCACCTGGAGTAGCCCACGTCCATCTCTCCTTGACTACCTTCTCTTGGGTAAGTGAATCCGTATGTATCCATCTCGCTCCAGGAGCATGATCCTGAACAACCGTATGAAGCTCGATCATGGGGAGAGACTCGTGATGTACAACACCACCTGGAAAGTCATCCTGCAGCAGAATTGCTTCATTGGAGCCCTCGGACATCGCTACCTCATAGGCCCGAAGAATGGAGCTTTTGCCAACATTGTTTGGCCCTACTAAAACGACAATCTTATCCAGTTCAATTGTGACCGGATGATTGCCTATTCCGCGAAAATTCTGAATGATCAATTGCTTCAGTCGAGGACGCCCTTGATTCAAGGATTCTATCGTACGCTGCTGCTCGCTCATTTCTATTCCCCCCATACATTCGTTCTTCACCTCAACAGTAAACTACCTAATTATGGATTTCAATCTTTTTGTAGATCGATCTTCCATTCCCTTCAATGATCATTACAGCCACAAATGGCGGCATGAAAAAAAGGGACTATTTCCCTCTTAGGAACAATCCCTTCATTAACACGATGCTTATTAAATCCTAGTTAAGGATAAAACTCTCTCAGTATATCGCGCATTTCCTGGTTGATATTGATATCCGGACGATTCTTTGGCCAACGCTTCGGCCTCATCCACCGTAGAAGCTAGAGGAGCCTGCGTTCACGATACGAACAAGGTGGTTTTTACTGAGCGCCCGGCCGGTCAACTCCCACCGCTTTTCCTAGTCTCCCCACGCCGACTGCGCCAGGAATTCATACAATATTTGCTTTTGATACTTACTTTATAGTTGATTATCAAATCGACAATGGGACCAAGTTCTTGTCCAAAGAAAAGGACAAGAACTTGGTCCCTTAAAACAGAAAACCCGCGCTGGGCGAGGGCTCTTATGGGACTATGTTCTTGTCTACCGAAATAACATGCTACTTTATAAAGGAACTCTCGTAATTAAGTAGTTCATAAATTTTTTAAATAGTACAACAGGCCCATTTGGGAGCTAACTCCGACCGGGCCTGTTTTTCATCAGCTTCTGGTAGACGCGATGAACAGTCTATATCTATTGGACCGGCTTCACCGGCGAACTGAGTAGCCCAACTGCACAACGATTCTACAGCTCGTGCGCCTTGTCTTATAGATACACTAAGGCTGGGTTGCTATCCTTCCCCAATGGTATACCCGAGACAAAGACAATTTGTCTTAGGGAGTTATGAGAACGCGCTTCGTATCCTTGTAGCGATTGCGGAGCATGGCCGTCTTCAAATTTAACCCCAAAGAATTACCCACCTCTTCAATCAAGCCCCAACTCTGAGCATGATCGGCACCGTCTAGGTAATCCAAAAAGGGAGTCCTGAATACGCGACTAGCAACCATTCCCAACCCCTCGCACTTGAAAAGGTAGTTAAACTTCGTCAAAGATCCAGTATCTAAATCATATCCAGCAAACACAGGGGCGTTTCGTTCTCCATCCAATGTCAGCTGAATTGAAAGGTCAAATACCTTTCCATCAATCTCTACCCATGAATGATCAAAATACATTCCATTTGGACGTTGTACTTCACCGATGCATAGCTCTGACGAGATGCCTTGTTCGGTGAACAGCACATACATGATGGACGAAATAAGATGACACCCTCCGGGACTCGGATTTTTCTTGAAATCGTCGTTCAGTAAGAAGAACGTTTTATGGATCGCGACACTCTGTGAATTACTGAATTCAACATCTCCCGCGACTTCACTCCACGTTTTTCCACTGTTCTTTAAGTGGCACTGCTTGTACTTCTTCCCGCTTCCGCACGGACAAGGATCATTTCTTCCAATTGTGGACATGTACATTCCCCTCCCCAGCCAGCTTACAATACCGGCTCGATGGTCTCTTCGTAAATGGCTTTCGGATATTTCCCGTTCAACTTGAAACCGAGAATAACTGATTCATTCAATTATTCGAGAAAGTCAGCAAAGATTGTCTCTAATTTCTCTTTTATCACATCAATAATCTCATCTAGATCCTCAACATCCTCTTTTGTTTGATAGCTTTCCGGAAACGAGTCGAAATCGGCTTGGCATTGGGAAATAGCTCGTTTGACCAACGCGTTAAACTCTGATTGACGACTCTGGGATAATTTGCTGTAGGTTTCGAATGCCTCTTCAACTAGTGTATCCCAATCCAAATCCAATCGTTCAGCATTGACGATTCTGTAAATTTCAGTGATCGTGAACATATTAATCTCCTCCTTGAGTAAGCTGTGTGCTCATACTAGCAGAGATACATGAAGGAGACAATCCCACCAGCTGGACCATAATATATAATTGAATTTATTTATTTTTGTCCATTATAATGTACATATTGGACGATTTGGAGGTATTAATTGTTTATGAATGAAAATAATAACAAAGAAATTTTCCGAGAAATTGAAAGTCTAAAATCATCTCAAATACGCGTCAAGTCTCTAGAATACATTCTTTCTTTTTATAAAGATCTTCTAAATCATATACGTACCTTTGGGGATGTGTTCGAAAGTTACAAAGAAGACTTTGAGAATCATAAGGTTGAATACCAGGAGGATATTGAAGAGATATTTAAGCGCAACGGTATTGAGGATCATAACTTAATTCTGGTACTCTCTCGAGCTGAGGAGAAGATGTTACTGTTAATCGAATGCATCCAATTCATTACGCAAAGTATTACCGGTGCCATTCGACCTAAGCGTAAGGGTGTTCAGGATACACATAAAATCACGAAAGCTCGCCTTCTTGAAACCATTAAACTTCTCGAACAATATGTGCTTTCCATTCAAGAGAGTTCGTCGCAATTCCTTTCTACACCATTTATCGAGACTCAACGGCTTCGTACTCTGTTTATGCTTGATGCCATGCATCAGTTACTTGAATTAACAGCAGCTGAACCCAGATTTTATCCTTTTCTATTTGAGCCAAAAACGGTTCTTATGCTAGAGGAGAGCAGCTCCTCTGCTAAGAAATTTTCCATTGTGAAACTTCAAAAAAAACGCTATACCGATTTGAAACAATATGATTTTCGCTTCAAATTCATGGAACGCTTCCTACTTAGTTTGGAAAAAGTGATGCGAAAAGAATATTAATACTTACCAGTGACCGGCTGCCGTCTTCGTTTGGAACGTCTGGTAAAGACCACCAAGTCCCCGCGGATAGCCGATAATAAAGAAAAGGAGCATCTGGCCCGCCCCCCCTTGGCGGCGGTCGCCACCTACCGCCCTTCCCTGTTACCTCGCACCGGCTACGCCTGACTTTCTTCCTTTACTGCCGGTACGTGCTACCCGGGCGGTGATTAATCGGTGCCACGGATGCCGTCTTCGTCCGGAACGTCCGGCGAAGTCCGGCGAGTCCGACGGAAACCGCCGCGTCTGCTGCTGTAAAAAGGGGCTGTTCCGCCTTTCCAACCCAGCTGTGCCCAGATTTCCGCCCGACCTAAAGTTGCTGGGGTGCACAAAAGGCTGAGAACCTTATTCGGATTCTCAGCCTTCTATTATATCAGTACATAATTCTTACTCCCCTTTTTTTGATGTTTAATATGAAGTAGAGTCATAATTTCTGAGGTAATTGAACTAAAAAAAGACAACGTGTCCCATTTCCAAACGGCAATGTATATCCTGAAATTTATGGTGATTTGAAGGTTAAGGAAAACTGAAGAGTTCGAATTCTGAGAACTTTAGTTCCAACTTAGGGATACATAAGGAGAAATAGAGGTCCGGCTAGTTTATAGTAGAGAACAATTGATCAAACTCTCTCTTTTTCCTCCGTGACAACTCAATTTCTACATCGTTATATGCAAGTTTTATAATATAAGTACCCATCGACTTTTCACTGACATATACAGATTTAATATAATTAAGATTAATAAGATTAGAAGGGTTTGATAAGAAAATCTGTTTTGAACATTGCTTTAAAATATCTGTTAATGTTGTGGTTGTTTCGATCCCTGATTTGAACTCCCCCTCTATAAATACTAGTGACTTGTGTCCCCCCTTCAATTTATGTGCATAAATAAGATTATTCTCATTTATGTATATTTTTTTGTATAGGGATATAATTTTAATGATTCTGCCTGGAGTGGATTTCGAGATCAGTAAGTCTCTTTTCACTAGTTCCCTTGCTTTATTAACCGCGTCAACTAATTGTTCATATCTTATTGGTTTGTTCAGAATATCTAAACAATTCAATTTAAATCCGGTCAATAATAGCTCCGAATTCATATTACTAGTTATCAATATTAAGTAGGGCTTAATTCCTCTATCCAATAAAATTTGGTATGCTGATAGGCCGTCAATCCCATTTAAACTAAGATTTAAGAATAAGATATCTGGTTCATATTTCTCACATTCATCAATAAGCCATTCCCCAGATGCCACCTTACTAACTACTTCAATACCTAAATCATGAGCATAACGTGCTAACTTTTCTCGGTCCAACGGCTTATTTTCAGCGACAATTGCCGTTAATTGCATATTCATTTCGCATACACCTTTCTTTTTCTTTCATATATCGTTATATTTCGACATTAAATTTACCATCTACACCTAAATTAAAACCGTTTAGGTATTTTCTCTCACAGTCACAATATTTAAGATATAATCGTACTATAAATAGTACAGTTTCATATGCCTAGGGAGGATACATCATGTCAGAAGGTTTCACTTTGTTAATCGAGGAAGATTATGCCGAAAATAACTTTTCAATTTATGTTCCAGAACTTCGTCTCAGCGCTGTAGGTGACACGGAAGAAGAAGTACTGCTCTGTGCTAAAGAGCTAATTGAAATCTCTCTAGCGAGCAATCCGTCCCTGAATTTATATGCAACTAAGGTTTTGCGTATGGAAATTCCAAGATTCACGAATTCCTTCATTTCAACAGCAATTTAACACATTGCAAAAACCGTTCCCGGCCGCCAGCTTATTAGGGTACGGTTTTTTTGCGTTCATCCGTTTAATCAAATCACTTCAAGAAAACTCAAGGTTTTATATCAGTAATTCATTTCACAAACTTATTAAGTAACAATAATGCGTTTAATATGTTATAATTCGCTCGAACATCTTTACCCCTTTTTATGGTAGGAGGGTATTATGGCATTATCCCGTGGGATGTGCCTGTTGCGCCCTATTCGTCTTTCAAAAGGATTGACTCAAGATCAATTATGTATCTTGGTATTCGAAAAGACGGGTATTTCTATGTCACGAGTTATGATCTCTCAGTTTGAAAATACAAAACGACCAATGTCACCAGAACAAATGAGAGCCATTTGTCTAGTCATGGGATGTACTGAAGCAGATCTGTACGAATGGCCACTATGAAGCAGCAGGCCGGAGTAGAATTACTACTCCCCCAGGTGGAATAGTTAACAATGTCGTTAACCTTTGTGTTGTCAATAATTATATATCGGCAATCCTAACTGTATTACTTAGCAGCTTCCAGTACCATATTAACCCGTTTAGCACCTAGCAATAAGCATTCAGTCATATGTTTGCTGTTGGCTCATCAACCTAAATAAATATATTTAAACCATCATACCCATATGGCGCCAGATACGACTAAGCTCCATAGCAATAATCATACTGTAAGAAGAAAATAAAGTGTTAGACTCGGAAAATAAAGTTATAGACTGAGAAAATAGAGTATTAGACTCGATACTTCAGCCCGCGTTCCCAGTTCTCTCCGGACGCGCCGGGCGCTGTAGATTGGTATTCGGTCCGGCGACCAGATTTCAGATAATTCCTGATTTGTTCATGTCGGACGATATGTGCGGACAGCATCTCTCGTGCGGGGTGTCCCGAACGTGCAGTCTACTACTTTATTTTCTTCGAACACATACTAGATTCTTTTCGGCAATTATATATATATTGATCGAACGTCTACATATTGTCTATTCCGTTGCAAAGTACCCTTTAATATCCTCCTAAATTCGAGCGAGTGATCTTACCAAGCATTCCCCACATAAAAAAACAGCGGAAGTTAAGGACTTTAATTTCACGTCCAACTCCTACTGTTTTTGATTAGAGTGTATTATCCTCTTCCCATCAGTCCCTAACCCTCTTGAATCAGGAACAAGACAAACCGTACCCCATATAATCCCAATCTATTTTACGCTTCTTAATTCCGAGATTTGCTCTCGTAGGTCTGATACCTTATCACGCAGTTCAGTCTCTTTATCCATCATTTTACGTTGCGTCTCCAATATGGCACGCTCTTTATCAATTTCAGCGTTTAACTGCAGCTTTTCAATCTCGCGTATAAAGTTCTGTTCCTTCTTTTCAGCCTCATCCTTAATCTTTTGTAACTCTCTCTTCATCTCTTGCATTTCCTCATGATATTGCTTAGCTTTCAAAGCAAGTTCTTCGTTAGCAGCTGCCTTGATGTTCGCATTTTCGGCCATTTCCTGAGCAAGAACTACCAACTTAGCGGATTGATCTTTAGATTCTCGTGATTCCTTAACTAGCAGTTCCATTTGATGAAGTTCTTTTTCGGCCGTTTCCCTGGACAGAGCCGCTTCACCTTTAATACGACTAACTTCTAAATCCTTTTGCTCGTTCACTCTCCGGAATTCTTCCTCTCCATCTGCGATCCTTTTATCTGCAGATAGAATGATTTCATTGATCTTTCGATTCGCTTCATCCTGTACTTTCTCTAGTTCTTCTTTTGTTTCGAACAATCGAGCTTTGAGCTCCTCCACTTCTAGCCTTCTATTAGTAATTGCATCTTGAGAGACTTCTTCTTGATCCCTCATTGTCAAATACATTTCAGTATAGATACCAATAATACGTGAGGCAAATTGGTTAATATCATCTAACCTCGGAATCGAACGACCATTATCTTGTTCCCTTTTTACTTTTTCTAACTGAAGTAGATAGGATATTGCTTCCTTTTGGCTTGCACCGTCTCCTATTTTTTTAGCTATCTCATTAATTTCATCTTTTTGTTCTTCTGCAACTCTAACTGTTGTATCCGCCATTGTATACCCAAACCTCCCATTAAATTAGTGTATGCGTATGTATAATTATATCCAGGTTGTATACATTCAGTTATTATGAAAGCCATCCCTTAAAAGGATGGCTATACTTATATGATTAAAGTAAATTCTTCATATTAATTATATAGATAATTTCATATCATTCCAAGTATTAAGTATATAATATTTCTTTAAACCATCGTATTAATTCTGGACAATTGTCAAAAAGTAAATAAAGTATTAGACACTGAAAAATAAAGTTGTTTGATTCGGTTCGTCGATCGAAAGCCGGTCTATATAAGGTGTAAAAAAACTCCGGTGGCCTTATGCAGGTGACCGGAGTTCCATATTAGCTTTTGGTATTTTGTCTCATCCATGTACAGCAGGTTCCAGCGCTGACCGTTCATTGTGACTTATGTGATCGCAAAACAATTACTGCCATAACTACTAGAAATATCGCTGCTAATATACCTAAGATCTGCATAAAAAATGGCCATGTACTAAACTCCATGATATTAAAAGCTTCCATAGATAAACATTCCTATTCAGATAGTTTATAGTGTTTCGTAAAGCACTTGCATGTTCATGACAAACTGCGCTTAGTTTCCAGTAGCATCAAAAATGTTCCAGTTAAATAAAACTTCATCCCGAGCAAGATCCTCCTTTTCATCACATGAGACTTTCATGAAACGTATACCTTCATCTTTAAAATAAATTAAGTAAGGGTGTTCTCCAACTTCATCTAATACTACGTATCCCAAAAATCCAAGCCAAATATTATCAATATACGGATGTACCCAATTGTAGAATGATTTTATCTCGTTTCGATCTCGGAAGACTGATCTAACGCATAATTCCCAACAATCGAACCTGGGATGTTTTTCAAAAAAAGAAAATTCTCCTCTTATATTTGTATCATCGGAAAATGATCGCAGCATCGTATCCCAATTTTCGGTTGAAAATATTTGATAGTTAGGTAATGTGGCAGGCTCTTCTCCCTTACCAGTCATATATTTAATTATCTCAATTACTTCATTTGGTGTATCAACTTTCAACTTAAATCGCGTGTTTAATTCAGCAAAGTCACCCATTCCCCTGCTCCCTTCGATTAGATATTATTGGACTGCTTCTGCTTCAACTATTAGAAAAACGTTATTTTCAGACCCTCAACTTTTGCAGATTCTCAATTGCTTTGGCTGTTACAACTTAATTATAGCTACTTGGTATCCTTGCTTCTTACATTATTTGAGTCCACAGCTCCGCAACTACGAACAGGACATTAACACTCCAATTCTTTTTCGAAATTAACTATTCCTTTGTATTACCATACTGATCCTGATCATCATAAGAGTAAATTGGTCCTTCCCAGTAATATTCACAATCGTCACACTCACGCACTACATACCAACATTCCAAATCTTCATCCCAAAAACGTTCTTCACTCTTATCCACACAACTACAATCATTCTGCAACTATCTATCCCCTTTTCATCAAATCTTCGTACTGTGCATCAAGCCTAAGATACTTATTCGAAAAAAGTGTGTACAAAGTTATCTGTTATGATATAATAAAGATAACAAAGATATCTATTAAGAGGAGCTGTTGGAAATGGAAAAATTCGTAATCAATTATCACACTGGCGTAACTGAGGAAGTTAATGTGTATGACTTGAATGAAGCTAAAGAAATTGCTAAAGATGGCATTGCGTATACTCAACAAAACGTTACTATAGAATACCCAGATGGTAATGTAATCACTACCTCGTACTGGTATGGCGTACATCCACAAGAAGAAGATAATGTTCTTGAAGTCATTGGCGGTGGATTTTACCAAACTTGGAGTGATGAATTGGGGGAGTAATTCCCCCTCTTGTTGGAATAAAAGAATTTTCGGAAATACTTGGATGGGATAAGGCAAGATTAAGTACCAAGTATTCCCGACAACGAGAGGGCAAGAAAGTAAGACCTTTGTTGCCTGAAGCTGTTCAAGTTCTCGCATCGGGTCCTATCTGGACATTAAAACAAGCACAGAATTATAAGAAAATGGTCGATGGAAAGTCTACTGAAAAGTAGGCTTTTTTTGTTTCACAGTATGCGTCTTATATTCCTCTAATCTATATTGTGCATCTTTCAGACGTAAAGCTGTGAGAACCTCAGCATTTCTTCATTTCCAAGATAGCTGAGCAAGATATTTTGACGTTGATTATTCTTCCATACTGCAATTTTAGACCACTTAACATTACTTGTGACTCTTTTAAGATCTACGATAGTGTGAATTACTCTAATAAGTCCATGTTGTTCTGAATGCACCAAGAAAGTAGTTATCTCCATAAATCAGATCCCCTCCTATAATTAGAATGGAAATAATTTTTCAAGATCAGTATTAGATTTTTCTGCGTAACTAACTAAAGCAGCTGAAAAATCATTAGATGTAAATGCTTTTAAATCCTCAGTTGTCCCATCTTCAATAATACCTGAAGCTTTTTCCATTAGAAAAGCTAACTCTTTAGTATCCTGGTCACTGTACAATGGATCCACTATTTTATTTATTCGTATTTGAACATAATCTTTTGATAAATCACCGTTAGCGTAATCTACGATCATTTCTCTGAATTCTAAAATATGATAATTGTTTAATATCGTTGTAAACATAGCTTTCTGCAACTTCATTGTTTTTTTTAAGTAATACTGATCTACAACGCTTTGTGTAACTGCTCCTACTATTAATGCAACCACAGATGCGATGATAATATTTTTTGTGTGTTTATTCATTCTCATCAGTCCTCTACTTGTGTATTAGTTCTTCTTCATTCAGCTGGTGGTATTTCTGTTATTATCGTTCGACCTATTCAATAAATCGAATCAAGTCAACATCATCAGGAAACTCTAGTAATTCCAACCCAGAAATCAGAAGCATCACAAGTTTCATCAACTTTTAGAGTTGCAGCAATGATACTCTCTGCAGAGCCGCTCCAGGAAAAATCTTTATACTGCAGCTCAACTTCATCATCTTTTATTGAACAAGTTATATAGTTTTCTAATTTAATCCTGCTTAATTCAAAAGTAATAACTTCTAAAGCAATGTGAATAGATTCTTCTTTCATTTGGACTAACTCTTGTCTC
Source organism: Paenibacillus sp. RS8 (assembly GCF_041956825.1). Lineage (NCBI taxonomy): Bacteria > Bacillati > Bacillota > Bacilli > Caryophanales > Paenibacillaceae > Paenibacillus > Paenibacillus sp. RS8. The sequence goes on from NZ_CP168130.1 coordinate 93,905, forward strand.
AATGACCTCAATTTAGTTAGATCAAACGTGACCCCTCGTTTCGTGGGTAAAGCATAATACATAGGATTGTGGCCAACCTCACGACTTAGTGTATTAACTATCGGATTATCGCCAATATCTCCTGCCATACGATATTCAGGATTGCTTACTAGTAAATCGGATACAAGTTCATCCAGCAAACTGATCAGATATATGTTGTATGAAACTCTTATTTGTATCACACGCCTTCTCCCCATTCATAATTATTAAAATGATCTTCGAGCCATTCTTGGATAGTCATCCCTTTTTCAGACGCTCGTTTTAATATCAAGGATTTCCGACTTTCCTGAAGGTAGAATGTTATCGGTGAAAAGCACGTGTTAATGACTGTATCTTCCCCTTCAGATATGATTTCTCCGGATCTAATATACAATTTAAGCTTATCTATGAAGTCTGGATACGTTAAAAGAGAAATACCTTTCAACACACATTTTTTCACTTCCACTACTAGAGAAGCTTCTTCTTTTGAAATACGCATATTAGTAGGCCCTACATGTTGATAGAATTGCTCAATTATCGTGTAAATCATGGAGTCTAAAAAAGTTGGAATGGGAAAATTGAAACAAGCATACCCATACGCGCTATTAGTTTCCTTACGTTCTAATTGAATAAGCGGCTTCCATGTAGCGATCGCTTCCTCATATGAAATTCCCTTTCCACCTTCGTCTATCATTTTAGCCTTTATTTTGATAGGACTTATCCGCTCCATTTCCATAATTCGAGCGATCCTACCGTTTTCTTTGTTTAAGTAGGGCTGGAACAAGAATGCACCTGTTTTTTTATCATAAAGGGTATTAGACTTTACGTTAGAGGGTTTACTCTGTTCATACTCTAGAAGATCCTCTTCCTTTATAAAGAATGTATTCTTTCCTCGAAAATATGCTTCGTAATACGACAGCTCACCGTTTCTCATCAGATTTTGAAGAAAAGTTTTGGATCTACCTATACGTGCAGCTGCTTGAGTTGTAGTGAGATCTTTACTTATATATAAAGGTTTTATCCGCTCCACATCTTCTTTGCGAAAACGGTAACCTCCTTCGCCCCGATAAGACTCTGGATTAACCGGTTCAAGCTTCTTTAATGGATCAAGATGATCAATTAATTTATATACAGTGGACAAGGTTACTTTAAGTTCTTCGGCCACTTGATTGATATTTAAATATTCTCCCATTAATTCGACTCCTCTTCTCTTATTGCATATCTTATACTTACAAATTCCATCTGAAGAAGAGAGCAGCGATCTAGGACACCTTCAAACGCCAATCTCACGTTACAGCTGATGGGTTAATATTTGTATTTCTGCCTAAGCGTTTTAATATTATTGGAATTGGGTTCATTATACTAATCCAGCTTCTTCGTTCAATAGTACTGCATCTGGGAACATCATCTTGTACATTTCAAATTCTTCGGCATACTCTGGAAGTAACAGTACTAGATTGTTATTCTCTATCAACACATGAACTGCTTTTTTTGCCAGTTCTATTGTCTCTTCAGAATCTGCTAGAAATAATGCAGAAATTCCAACTACTCCTTTTCGAGTGCGATGATATGCACCATCATTCCAAAGGTCTACTCCTTGATTCCTGATAGGTCCGTCATACCAATACAATACATGGCTTGGCTTTTTAACGGTACTCAGTCCGTGTATGTATGCCTGCTTTGCGAAGTTATTTAAAAATTTGTCACGATTCTTAAAATTGGTTTTTACTGGATTAACAATAGCAAAAAAAGATGAAGTGGTGATGATTTGGTCTCCAAATCTCAACGGTTTACCCTGTTTCCTAAATATCTTTCTATACACTCAGCACACTTCCATTTCATATTGAATTGGTTACAAATTTCTTTGTTTATGCCACTTTCCATAATGAGACCCTGACCAAGAAAGTGAATGCAGCTCCACGGGGAAATTCGATAGACTAATATTTTCACGAAGTTCAAAATGATTGAAAATATCTTTAACTACAAGATCTGTTGTTCGGTTTTTTGAAAATATATCACTACTAATCGCAGAGCTCACCAGAGAAAATTCGTTCATCTTAGCACTACGTGAAAATCGTTGATCTGATGAGAAAAGATTGCCCTCATGATTCATAAAATCAAACTTTATATTTATTTGATGATCTAACAGTAGCTCTTCTTCTATTCTCCAGCGCAAAAGAATTTCTAATTCTTCAGGAAAAGTTTCTTTACTAGTAATAATCGGATAAAATCCAAAAGAACTCTTCTTACGACCCTTTTTTAAACCTGCAGCATAATAACTTTTGTTTGGAAAAGGGCTTGATATCACAAGGTTTTCAGGAGTGTCTATACCTTGTATTTCCAACGTTACTTTCTTTCCTTGCAACTCACAAGGTACATATAGTTTAGGTGCTAAATGGAACATATAATAGTTGTTCGGGACGTCCGGTACGCCTGCAAATTCATTTAACAAGTGTGAATGATAATCCCTAGATATACGACCTCTAGTATCAACTTCTTGTATGAAATTAGAATAAACCTTATCTAAGGTATAATTATTTTTGTATAGCTTCATTACAGTAATTATCGGTGGGGCTGGAGATTTTGCTTTTTCAAAGAGTCTATTAACCTCTATAGCGAATGATTTATATTGCTCTGAGAATCCATCTGTCCAATATACAGCAAGCTCTAACAGTCCCTCTTCAGTCATGGTGAATATACGTTGATCATCTTGCCATCCTATAATAGTGAGATACCCTTTTTGTAGAGCCTCTTCGATCAGGTCGGAAACTCGTTTGTTCTTCTTATCTTTGAAGATGTTAAGCCCTTGAGAATAGATTTCTTTATTACTCTTGTCTCTTCTTTCTCGTTTCGCACGTTCTAAAATCGTCTGGATAATAAATGATTCCGTTAATTTAAAACCGAATGGATGTAGGTTAGATAGAAAATAGAGCATTGTACTAGTCTCACGTTCCATTTTTAACACCTCTCTAAATATAGATGGTAAAGTCCTTCTTTTTACTTACTAAAAAACTCGTCTTGTTTGCTGACTCATCGAAACGTAATACTGATTTTTACAATCATTCTAGGCGCTGCTAGCTTCAGGTTGAATAACGCCATCCAACATATCAAGATTCATCTGATAATAAACTGAGAGGGCTAGGGAACGGTCAAACCAAAAATCCAGAACTCTCTTAAGCGGATAACCTACAAAAGAATGCTCTTTGCGATCGATCCGGATATCAAGATCTAATAAATCATCCCCTGTATATGGCCCCCAGGATGCTCCAGGTACATTTCGTACAAAGACTTCACCAAGATAAACACCATAGCTAATTATCGTTGATAACATTGGTTCATTTCCTATTGGATATACTCTATTAATCTCAGTTTCAATTACTTTGAGACTTTCCGGTTTGAAATCGCAAACAACACCCAATGATAACTCTATTGCTGAAACTAGGAGCGGCATAGGTTCCAAACACCCTTTACTATCCATTAAGATTCTCTCCATTCTCTTTATGTAATACAGACTTTCTCCTCTGCAGATATGCCTCTATCCACCAAACAGATCCAATCACATAAATTGGGATTACAATGAGTATGGTGATGATTGTAAAGAACACACCTTCAAAATGGAGATCTTTCTCAGTACTAGGTGGATCAAAGACTAAAAACATTACGTAAATGAGAGAACCAACAGAAAAACTGATTCCAACGTTTCTATATGACTTTTTAAATGCAGTTAAGATCAATAGCACCTGAATCAATAAAATAAGGATTAGCAGTTTAGGTTCTCCTCTCAATTATTTCGATTCTTTATCTAATATATATAATACTATATTAGTATATTAATTAAATAGTTTATCGCCATTTTCATTAAATATACTTTTAGATTTTACTAATATAATTATAAAAATTCGATTATATTAGTTAATCGAAAAGAATAGACCATTATTTTAGGTTGTAGATTAATTTTAGATTTCTTATATAATTATGTTATCGAAAAATATATTCCTGTCATTTTTTTCAACTTTACTATTGGAGTGAGACATAGATGAATAGCTTAAGCACCGAATATCAAATTTTAACTTCTAATGGTAATCATTTGAATAATATTGATTCTTCCTCTACTCGCGACTTACTTCTGGATGAATCTTCCTATTCCAGACTCATGTCCTATGCCTCTCAGCGTGAAGATGAAAATGGAAACTATGATTATGAAAAAATATCTAATTATGGAATACTTTATCTCTTTGTTCATCTAAAGGGTACAAATCGCAATCAAAATACTAAAAAGGATTATATTAGAGAAATCCTTAACCTTCTGTCATATAGTGCTGCTATTGGAAAATCAGATATTCGTAATTTGTCCCGCTCCGATATTGAGAACTTTCAGGATTTGATGGAACGTAAATATGAGAAGACTACAACTCGAGCAAAGAAACTAGGAATTGTTCAAAGTTTCTTGGATTGGTGTTACGAGGAAGAGTACATAAGCAAAAAGTTATCTCGGGGCCTAACTACTGTTAAAATAAATAAAGAAGAAATCCCAATGCGTGAATTTGATGATGAAGTTCTGAAGAACGCTATAATGTATTACAATGATCAGCCGAAAGTAAAGTCCCTTCTACTATTGTTAGCGACAACCGGATTACGTTTAAACGAGGTTAGAGTTCCAGTCTGGGGAGCTTTGTCTTTTGATAGTAAGCGGGAACGCTACTATCTTAGGACACTTACTAAGCGTGGAAAGATTAGATATGCAAACATTAAGGATTACGTTTTAGAAGAATTAATAGAGTACCGAAAACGACTTGGACTTAACAGCGAACTTGATCCAACAGATCAAACTCCTTTTTATCCGAACAGATATGGTAAGCATTATTCATTAAGCAGCTTGTCATCTTCATTATCGAAAAAAATGGACGAGGCTTCCCTTACTACAACTCTTAATCAGCGAGCGACTCCCCACTACCTACGTCATTTTTTCGCTCAAACAGCTTATGCAGCAGGAGCACCTATAAGCCACATTGCGGAGACACTTGGACATACACTCGATCGTACTACTAAGGTCAATTATCTCCGAAATTCACTTAAGAAGGAGCATGATGTAAGTGAAGTTGTAGATATTCATTTGCCGAAGATGTGATGCGTTGTACGCTATAATATGTGTCCAAAAAAATAAAATTTTGGACAGGAACATAAGTTTTTAACTGGTGATATTCCATTAAGCTAACGGGCGGTTTACATAAATGCAGATTTTTCATCAGTATATAAATATACCAGGTCATATCTACCAAAACCCTGAAAGGAGAGTTCAAATGATGAAAAGTCGATGGATGATGAGAGGGTGCTGTATCAACCTTTTACTTATTTCATCGGTAGAAGGGCTTCAATGGGATTAAACTTTATTGGGTTTAAAACGAGTTAAAGTGATTTAAAATGATCTCGAATGGAAAAAGCGAATCTATTAACAGTTATCCGAAAAATAATAAAAGGAGATGTATAATTGAGCAATGAATAGCCATCCGTTGTTTTTAGAGTTAATGAAATTGAAGACATTGAAATGCAAAACATTATCGGACTTTATATCGACAGGTGAAACAAAAGAAACTATGCGATATAAGATGGTTCTTGATGAGGCAACTAAAAAACGTAAACGTGAAGAATATGGCGAACCTACTAAAACTTTAAAAAGAACCCATGCTAAAAAACCTACCACTGAATCTGGTATATATGCATTTTGGTGGACGGGAGACCAATCATTATTATTAGAAGCGAATGGGTTTTATCCTGAGTTGCGATTTAAGAATAGTAAAAGTGAACTGGTTCCGATGAATGTATATACCTTCTGGGAAAGTATGCAAGTTGATATTTATAGCAAAGCACCTATTCCACTTTACATCGGAAAGGCAGAAAATATTTACAAACGATATAAACAACATTTGATGTTGGACACTCATCGTCTGTTGCCAGTTGGAATGGAAGCGATTAAAGAACATGAAAAATCAGATGGCCGAAAGTACAGTACAAGCGTTCAACTGCGTGATCGGATAGACCGAGTGTTTCCTATGGTAGAAGATACACTCGGACTTATACTAAATAACGTGGGCTATTCTTATGTTGAAGTGGAAAATACATATCAGCGTGCAAGCTTAGAATATATGGCAATTGGGTATTATAGGAGCGTATTCAACATCGATATTGAGCGATAACACCATTCCACTTTGACATCTGAAAATCCATAACCGACTATCTTATAATTTAGAAACCCATGTATTTAATGTATCCTGCCTGCTATATTATTTTTCCTACGTCAGTCAAAATAATATAGCAGGCAGTACAAGAAATAAGTTAACGGGAAACAATAGCTTAACCTAGAAAAATACAGTCTATAGTTAAAAAATGCCTAATTTGCACTAACGAGCAGGATTATGACTTCGCATATAGAAATAAATGGTGTTATTCTTAAACCATTATGATTGGGGTATTGGAAATTGGAGAAACTTTTTCGACAAGGCGACATTGTATTATTTCAGCTACCTGAAGGTTCTGCAGTTACTGGGCGTCATTTAGGAGTAGTTCTTCAAGATTCACCAAAAATGGTACATATAATTCTTTTAATAAGAATTCAACCGGGTAGATTGCAACGTCCTGGTTTCGCTGTTGTTTTTCAGGGTGATGAACCACCATATCCTATTGAAATTGCTTATAATTTTCATTTTACAATCAACAAGGAAGATGTACTTGCAAAAAAGGGTAAACTTCATTCCTCCTCACTATATCAGTTTGCAAAAGAATACACCTATCATCTTTTTCCATTTTTACGTGATGAGGTTATCCACCGCCTAGAAAGAGCAATAATAAATTTTGAGACGTTACTTATTAAAAATTCTGATGAGATTGAATCTGTATTTCATAATTTTTTACATAAAAACCCTATACTCCTAGATCCGGTTGGGTTCGTTCATAACAAACCATCGTTTAAATACCCCGTAGGGAAAACATCCCGAACTGGGAAAGGTGAGTTAGAACCTGATTTTATTGTAAGTTACTCCACACAGCATTATCGTCTTATTGAAATTGAACGTCCGAACAAGAATTTTTCCACAGGCCAAGGACAGCAAAGGGCAACAGTAACGCAAGCTGCTTACCAACTTACAGAATGGAAACATTTCCTAGATCATCATGCTTCCGAAGTTGAAGCAACTTTTCCTGGTATATCGGATAAAGCGAATCGTTCATTTTCACTCATTATCGGTCGAACGCATGATTTAGGGCCTTATGCCAATTTTGATGATTTAAGAACTTCTCTAAAAGAGGCAAACAATTGTGATGTATTATCTTATGATGATCTCTTACAGAGGGCAAAAGATTATTATGAAAATTTAAAAGCTATATAATCTAACGGCACCCCAAGAGTACCTTTTTATTCTTATTCAACTAACGGGGAACGTTAACAAAATAACGACACACGGGCAGATCAGCGTGGGATTTATGTTATTTATTCAGGAGGATTTTTTATTGTGGGTTATGAACTGGATTTTAAAAAAAGGGTACATAAAGTTATTACACAGAAACAATTTTGTTCAGTTATGAATGACACTAAGTGGGGAAACTTACAAAGTGATGTACTAAATAAACTCCCTTTTACCCCGCCATATCAAGCTAAGTATGTATTAGATGATGTACTTTATCCAGAGAACTTTGAAACCGACGTCTGGTATTTAGGGGATTGGATAGAAGGACTTTCACCTTTTTTTTCTGTAGAATGGATACGGGTTAGACCAAGGTATCAGAAGCACAAGGGGAATCTGCTTCCTCCTGAATTAATTGACATAAGTAAAGAATTTCTTTCGATTTTACATGAATTAAGAATTCCGTATAGAGAAGAAAACAATACATTTTTCATTTATGGATACATTTCAAATACTGACTCACTTTTCAAAGGTAATCAATTAACTAACGGAGACCGTTAGTTCAAATGGAACAACGATAGCTTAGAACTTTATTTTCCATCATTTTACTTGGTAGTGCAGATCGTTGGATTTTTACCTATCAAGTAATAATTTAGTGCTAAACATTTTTAGATATTTTTTTATTTGTACGACATTACTTTAAAACACATCGTGTTGAAGTAGGGATTCTAATTTTTTGAAATAAGCCTGCGAATGATCCTCAAGTGTGATCTTTGTGACATCCATTGGAGTAACAAATTTCGCATGTAGTGGACCCGTTACTCCCAAGGCTAAATGCCCAGTAGCTAGAGCATAAGGAATATTTAGCACCAAGTCCATCCTCGAATACCAAGAACTGGTGCCTTGCCTAGCACCATCAGCATTCCCAGCTATTAGTGGTGCGAGTTCAAAATCTCCAGATTGTTTAAAACCATTAGATGGTACCGCAGCTGCGAAACACAACCATTGATGGAAGGCTTGTCGATTACGATTCTCAGACATGACCATTTGCGCTGCAGTAGCGAAAGTAAAGCATCCCAGTGAATGTGTCACCGCAAAGCCCATTTTATCTGAAGGAGTTTTGGAAGATTTATGAAAGTCGGCAATCCGATTAAGAAAACGATGAAGATATTCGCCAGTTTTATTAGCACGATCCTCTAACTCTCTCCAAAATACGGCCAGAACAAATAACATCGAATCTCCATCATCTACTATTCCAAAAAGCAAGAGAAATGCAAGCTTAATTTTGGTAGCAATCTCGTCAGTTAAATTAGTATCATAGCTAACTAAATAAAGATCATGGTTTTGATATTCATTTCTTTCGAAAACTTTAGCATGAACTTCAAATTTTTTATAAAATGAATAAGCAGCATCTAGAGTTGCGGGTTCACCTTTGCCATGTACAAAAATGCAGGGAGTCCTATTTTCTGGGAAAACAAAAGTATCAATATCGATTGCCTCTGCCGTTGATTTATATCGATAATCCCTGACATAATAAATGGTAGGTCTCGGATCACCTTTAATACTTGGTTTCACATAATTATATACTGCTTCGATCATTGCGCGAGTTATAAAGTGTGTCCCCAACAGATTTCTGAGTAGCGTCGTATGATGCTCAATCTCACGTTCGTGCAACCTAATTCTGACTTGATCCAGTGCAGCTAAACATGTACTTAATGAACCAAACGCGAAATCTAGATCCCTATAGACACCATCAACGAAATCCCTTGCCGCCTCGTGAACGTCATTAACTGCTTTTTTTGATTCATTTGACCATTTACCCAAGGTCCCTCCAATTTTCATGTTTACCATCTCCTTTTTGTTAGGATGTATCCAATCTTCTGAAATTATGCTGATTCTGTTTACATTAAAAGAAAGCAGTTTTTGCTACTGTATCAACCTAGAAATAGGCCAATTGGGACTCGAAATCAAATCGAGGATTACGAAAAAAAGCCTTCCTCTCATATTCATGTGTTCAAATATATGTATGTTAAAATGATAGTTAACGTATTTAAAAATCAAAACGTAGTTTAACTCTTTGGTGGCTATGTATAGGAGGATATCCGTGGATCCAATCTTATCACTTTCTTTTTCTATCAATTCTTCTCCTGGTGTTTACGCATTAATGCTTGGCTCTGGTATTTCTAGAAGTGCAAACATTCCCACCGGTTGGCAAATTGTTCTCGATTTATGCGAGAAAATTGCAGCTGCACATGGTGAAAGTACGAACGGTAATCCTGAACAATGGTATATTCAAAAATTCGGTGATTCACCGAGATACGATACTCTATTAGCAGATGTATGCAAAACACCAGACGAAAGACAGGCATTGTTAAAACGGTATTTCGAACCTAGTGATAAGGAGCGGGAATCTGGAGAAAAGTTGCCTACTCCAGCTCATAAAGCAATCGCTTGGCTAGTTAGTGAAGGATATATTAGAGTCATTTTGACAACCAACTTTGATCCTCTATTAGAAATGGCTTTGCAGGAGTTAGGCGTAAGTTTTGATGTTGCTAGCGCAGATGATGCACTACAAGGCATAAGACCTCTTATTCATTCTAACTGCACTATTATTAAGCTTCATGGGGATTATCGTGATACACGAATCAAAAATACTCCGGAAGAGCTTAAAGAGTATTCAGAGGCTATGAATCGTATTCTAGATCGAGTACTGGATGAATTCGGATTGATTTTAGCCGGTTGGTCAGCTGAATGGGATGAAGCATTAAAAGCAGCCATGTATCGATCTGTTAATCGAAGATATTCGTGGTATTGGCTTGCTGTTGGTTCCATAAGCACCAATGCAGAGCGGCTTATTCAGCATCGTGACGCTCAGGTTATTCGAATGTCTGGAGCTGATGAATTCTTTGTCTCCTTTCAAAAACAAGTAGATAGCATTGCTACATTGAAGAAACCACATCCGTTGACATTCGATCTTGCATTAATAACTAGTAAAAATTTAATATCTAAGAACGAAAAAATCGTTCTTCAAGACTATCTCACCACAGAGAGTTTAAATCTTCGAAATAAAATTATTGAAATGCCAATTAATGATTTTAAAGATTTCGAAATACAGTTAGACATGTATCCTAATCTCACTTCAAAACTCCTTGGATTAATTATTCCTTTAATAGCTTATGGAGAGGAACCTTATCACCATGATTTATTTAAGAAGGTAATGAATAGAATTGCTTCTCTCCCAGGTATCGGTGGTTCAACTCAGATGATACAGCTACGACAATACCCAGCTTTACTTACAATGTATACAGCAGGTATTGTTGCGGTTGCAAATCATCGTTTTGACTGGATTAAAACCATTCTTCTTCAAAAAGGGCGCTACGGTTCAAACAACCAGAATACAATTTCATTGATTCAACAATTACATGGACATAATGTCTTCGAGTACACTAAAATCCAACTTCCTGACATTAATAAATCGATTACTCCAGAAAGTAGCTTTCTCTATAAAGTGATCCATCCATTTTTAAGTACGTTACTTCCAACAGAAGACGAGTATCGGGACGCCTTTGATTTATTTGAATGGATAATGAATTTACTCTATATACATAACGTGGAGCATACTTTTGAGTCATGGGCCCCACTTGGATGCTACGTTTGGAGAAGAAAATTCAATGTTTTTGCTAAGGACTTTATTATTGAAGGCAAGCTTTCGGGAGTAGACTGGCCATTAATTAGAAATTGTTTCGATGGGGATATAGAACAATTCAAGAAAGGTTTATCTCACTTAGATACTTTTATTTCATCGGCTAAACGATCTTTAAACGGAATTTCATATATGCCTCTACTAGGAATATATGAGGGGAGTTAATCATGTCTATTGCAATGTTCATAACCGAAATCCGTTCATTAACGAATTAATTCTGTGAAAAGATTGGGACACTGTTTATCACATTAATTATTCAGATCGCTAAGTTTTATCGAAATACGAAAAAGGACAGTCTAATTGTAATTACTAGACTGTCCTTTTTTTACTTCAAATGGCATCTTTAACTTGCATTAAGTTGATATGCCTCAACGACAGAAAATGAATGTAATCTGTACTCTTTGAAAAAAACTTTTTTAGGATTTAACTTAATGAAATTAAATACATCCCGCTCCAGCTCTTCTATACTCAATTTATGTTCACTAGAAATTATTACAGCATCCACGACGTTCTCAACTTCTGCGACCCGAATCTCTAATTGCACCATATACCAAAACTTTGCGTTCATATTCATTTTTATGAGGTATTTTTGATAGCGTGTTATTTTTTTATATTTAATGCTCATATATAAATTCTCCTCATATTCTATGTATAACCTTCATTTTACCCTCATTCTAAAATTGGAGCTGCAACAAGCAGCTCCAATAAATTCCTTAAAACTGTACTACTTGATTCGATGACTTCTGAAATACTCTGTCCAGTCATCTGAAATTACCACTGATACAACATCAACCTTTGTGTTGTTTTCATTTTTAGCAGTAAAAGTAAAGGAAACGGGTCCATCTGGAAGCTTTTCAAAAGAGCTGTCATAGAGTTCACCTGTCCAAAGTGTCTTATCACTATTGGTTGGCGTTAGCTGCGTGGTATACCCGCCTGTCATCGTTACTTCCACAGTATCAGGTAGACCTGTTGCTATCCCCTGCAGGACAAATCGTTCTCCTGCCCAGAATACGTTGTATCCTCTTGGACTCTCCTCATTTCCGCTCTTTTTCAAGTTATAACCTTTACGGTTGTTGTTCCACTCTTCAGTGTGCTTAACTCCACCTTTTATACTTAATAGATTCACCATGAAGTATTTTCGTGCAGAAACATTGCTCCAGATAAAGCCGTCAAAAACTTCAACCTCAACCGCATACTTCTCGTTCTCGATCAGAGAACCAGCTGGAATTTGCCATTGCTTAGCGCTTGATACTTGTTCACCAGATTGAACCTTGACTGCACCGGTGGCCAAGTTAATAATTCGCACCTTATAGCGCTCTTGCAGATCCCCATCATCATCTTGATAATCCCACTTGATGACTGGAGTTAACGTGCTTGCGATCGTAGGCTTTGTTGAGTCCGTACTGGTTGGGTACGTTATCGAAACTGTAGGTATACGGTTGACTATGGTAACATTCTGGGAAAGATCTCGATATAGCCCTAGAGAATCTGTTACACGTTGTCTAAACGTAAAGGTGCCATTGCTGCTAAATTGCTTGGTAAAGTCATTCTTTACACTTGCGAGAGCTTCTGAACCATTTGATGTTTTCAGATAATACTTAAGGCTAATGCTATCTCCTTTAGGCTCATCCTTGTCTGTTGCCGTACTTTTAATATTCAAAACATCTGTACGGTAGATCGGTTCCTTTGTAGCATCTCTTCCCGTATCTGTGATTAGCGTGAATCCCGGCTTAGGTGCGTTATCGATGATGAATGTTTTTTCATTTGATACATCTGACCATGCAAATTTAGAGTACGCCCGACCTTGCACTGTAAAGTATTCAAATCGTTCAAATGTATTATTCGGGATCTGATATTGTCTGAGCAGTCCAGTAGGATCCGGATTTTCCATCGTGGAGACTAATAGACCATCCTTCGCAAAGAACTCTAACCTGTATTTCTCCTGTGGATCATTTTCCGGATCCGCGTAAGTCCACTTGATTAATGGATCGCCTTGGTCCGAGTCAATCACAGATGGGTTTGTAGCTGTGCCTGAAGGGCTAGTTAAAGTCATAGAAGGTGCCAGATTCTCTTTCACTTGGACTTGTAATCCAGCGATATTCGACTTATCTCCTATCTGATCGATTGCCCAATGTTCTAGCGTATATATCCCCGGATCTGAGAAGGTAAGCGTAATATCGCGAGTAAGATACGATTTCACTTCACCCGTACTGTTCGTTACTTTCCAGTAGTATTCTAATGAGCTTTGATCTGATGTATCTTCATCGATATCCCCTGAAGTAAATTGTTTCGTATCATACTGATTTACGGATGAAGGTCCGTTAATCTTAGCAACAGGAACATGATTCTTAACCATAAATGTACGCGTCGCATAAGAGCTTAACCTTCCATCAGAAGCTGTGAGCTGCATTTCCCAACCATCAGAAATGGCCTTTTTATGCGAGATACCGTTACGATTTATAAGATCACGAATGGTCATTGATTGATAACGGTTGTTTCCCGCCCAATAGTAAGGAGAATCATTAAATCTTGCATTCCAGGCATAAGATAAAACATCTCCATCTTCATCCGGATCTGGTGTTAAGTTATCCATTGTGATAATCGTATCGCGGTAAATTTCGTTAGGCATTGTAAATGCTGCGGCCGGTGGATTATTGACTACCTGTACATTTTGACTGTACCAATCTGACCACAAGCCACGATTATCATGTACTTGTAGATTGAGTTGATAGTTCCCTTCACCGAATGATGCGATATTCGGCGGTGTTGTTGCTCCACCCCAATGTTCCCATACTTTATTCCATCCGTCTTTGATTACAGTCCAGTAATATACATCTAATGGATCATTATCTGGATCGAAGGACTTGTCAATAATGGTCGTAGATTTACGATAAGAAACGATATTCGGATTAACTGTAAATAGGGCAACGGGTGGTAGATTAACAGCAGCATTCCCCACCGTACGTTGACACCAATCACTCCATACACCGATGCCATTATCTCCATCCACATCACGGACTCTTAAACGGATGTCGTAACTGTCCTTTTCATAAACTCCCCCAGGTGGCTGCCCGTCAATCCACATCTCATCAAAGGTCTTTTTATATTGCCATTGCCACTGCATAATCCCTTTATCCGAACTTGTAATATGATCTAGATCATAGGAGGAATCTATTAATTGAACATTTCCATTGATAAGTCTTGCTGAGAACAGCGCTATTGGCTTACGGTGAACTTTAAAACTCATCGTAGATGCGGCATCTCTACTCCACATCTGATATTCAGCAAAGAGAGCATTCTGTTTCGGTATATCCTTAGCTTGATAACTCACGACATATTGTCCGGTATATGGAAATGAAGTGTAAAGGCTTGTCCTCCATAATCCAGAATCCCCTAAAATACCCATTGAGTTATCAAAGTAATTTGGATCATGATCATATCTTACTCGATCAGCGTATTTAGCATCTCCTTCATAGTCTTCATAGGTGGTACCGCTATTCTCGATAGGACTATTCACGAGGACAAAAGCGTTTCGCTTAAGTCTATTGGTCACTTTAAAAGTCATATTCACAGATTCCGACAAATTCGCTGGATCAGCTACTTTTACAGTCATCGTATAATCCCCTGGAGGAATAGAGTCACCTATAGCATCTACAGGAATAGAGAAATACTGATATCCTTTCGTTTGAGATACTACCGTCTTTCTATAAAATACATTGGGTATCTCCGCACTTACGATAAGATCATCATTATCTGGATCGTGAACATATCCCTCGATGTTCAGTGTGTTACGTCCAGGTTCGTTCTGCAACACTTGATTATTAGGTGTGTTTAATGAAATAGTCGGTGGGCTGTTAGGTATTAACGGAATCACAAATTCTAAATAATGGGAATAAGTGTGTCCACCCCAAGCTTGCTCAGGACCAAAAGGGAACCGGTTCTGTTGATACCCTACTCTAGCTATGTATTTAATAGCTATAGCTGCAGGTTTAATATTAGCACCCGGAAAATATGCCCCTACCTCATTTGAGTAAGGGGAATCTGTCGCCAGATTAACTGTAATATCAAAAGTATTATTTTCAATCGGTGCCTTGAAAAAAATTCTTTGAAGTGCGGTAAAATCGGTATTACCAGACCCACCAAGATATGGACAAGAGTAATAAGACGCAGGCATATTTATTTGCCGTTGGTCTGATATTGCTGCGACACACAAAGTTGTTTGTTGGGCTATACTGCTAGTACCCATATCGGAGGGTTTGTACAGTGTTGTATTTGTAGTTACTTTTGCATCTGGACTAATATCAAATGTTAATTGGTTAGTTGTTTTATTGAACTTAATATTTGTAAACTTATGATTTGTTAAAGTCATGTTCATATTTCCGAAATTCCATCCTGCATCATAGTAATTAGAGGTGGCTGGAATATCAACATCCTTATAATTGATGATATTCGGATCACCAGTCGCAGCTTCTACGGTTTGAATATATATGCTCTGGCTAGGCATTAATCCGAATAATAAAGTGATTATAAGGACTAGAGAGAACATTTCTTTTATCTTTTTCATTTAAGCACCTTTCTACCAGGACCAATCCACTTCTGGCGCTCGATTTTTCACTTCTACTACTCTTGAGCTTAGCTTTTGGCCATCTGAATTTGTAGATTTCCGATCAGCTTCTGTCACAAACTCATCAATGGTTGGTTGACCAAATTCTTCAAAGACAGTAAGTCGGACTTCATATTTTCCTACCTCACTCAGCTCTAAATTTAAACGATCCGCATTTTCATTACTAAAAATCACCCATTTTTCTCCTTCAAAGCTGCCATCATTATTAGAATCATAACGATACTCCCATAATCTGCGGCCGATTACATCTTTGTCAGAAGAATATGAAATATCATCTAATGAAACAATCGCTTTATTCCCAAAGTCGGGACTTCGATAGACTACTCCTGGTAGAGTAAAGTAATTATACGGTACTTCATCTGGAACGATATCAAAAGTAATCTCACTACTATCTGAGTAACCAAGCGTGTTTTCCACATAAATCGTAGCCTTATATTTTCCAGGTTTCTTAAATAAGACGTCTTTGCTTTCGAAATCAGACAATGTGCCACTATACTTAATATCTGCATTCGTCCCACCAGAAACAGCAGTGATGGTAACTCGCGTCTTACTCGATACTAACGGAAACCGTGTAGGACTCTGGCTTCTATTGAATAATGTCGTCTTACGATTTTGTTTAAGCGTTCCTTCTATGGATAATCCTGCTGATGGTTTCGGCTCAGTGACGGTAATTTCTCTACTCGTACTCCCCGTTTGATTTTCATTGTCTACAACTGTGAGCGCGATAGGGAATGTTTGTCCAACTTGTTCAGGTGTGTACCACACATAACCTTTTGAAGCATTACCGATCTCTCCTTGCGCACCCGTAGTTTCCCACACGTAGATATTAATGTATCCATCTGGATCATAGGATGCTGCACCGCTAATTAGCGTATCATCTCCTGCTTTGACATATCTCGGTGCTGAAATTCTTGCGACCGGTGGCTTTCCTTCCGGTTCTGTTGGCTTAGTCGGAGGTGGAGGAAAAGTAATTTGTGGGTCGTTTTTACAAACAGTTGCCGAAATTTGTAGAGGCTGTTCCAGTGATGTGATGGTTCCATTCTTTGTAACGATCGGTTTTTTGAAACGAACGAGAACGGTTAGCGCATATTCTTGGGTAAGGCATTCCCCTGTAACGCTCGACTTTTTGATCACAAAATCAAATAAAGTACTCACGTTAAATGTCTTCGCAGACTCCTTTTTCGTTTTGAGCGTATTGTTCCTGTCTTTTTCTTTTGCGTAGAACACCCACTCGTCAATGTTTGAAGCATCATTGTATCCTTGCAGCTGCCCCATTAATGAAATTTGTACGGGTTCGTCTTTATCTCCCAATTTTGTTGGATTGGGATTAGGTTTATTTAGGGTTACTGTACCTGTGAGTGTAGGCTCTGTAGGAAGATTATAGTCAAATGAGACATTTCCACTATATTTGTAAGTAGTTACATTAGCTGAACCTGTAAAGTAATAGCTTAATTCTGTTTTATAACGTCTACCTAACGCATGACCACTTGGATCAAAATTCGAACTTAATTGTTCAGAAATATAATTTTTCGAAACTGCGTCAGTTTTATAATAAATAATAAATTGCTTACCATTTACAACATTATGATTGACATATGTTGATGGAAGCTTATCTGTAGGTACAACTAATTGGACGGTTGACTCTATGATTTGAGATGAATCAATTACCGAATTCACGCTTTTGTCGTACCATTTAATTCCAGAACGTGATACTTCTGATTGAGTTACCACCGTCATATCAGGGGGATCTTTTCTAGGTGTCCCATTACCTTGCCCATTCCTATCGCTATGCTTCTGAGCATTAATGTATGGGTCCCATTCATTTATCTGCCATCTTACACCGTCTGAATATCGCCATATAGAATTACCTGGAGTCGTTACAAAAAGGGTTTCAAATGAGGCAGCATACCCGAGTACATTATCTATTCGTTGTTTTGCTTCAACGCCCTTTAAAGTAACCTTTATTTTTCCGTTCTCCAGTGTAAGGGCAACTTTTTGATTAGTGCCATTATATTTAAGAGAAGAGATATTAATTGCCGAACTGGATACTCCACTTGGAAGATCTAAGTAATAAGATTTTTGAGCATTTGCTGACCCGCTAAGGATTTCTGAAGGCATTGACACTGTTTTGCTTTGCGAATTAGCTGCCTTTACGGTCTGTGGGATATATACAAAAACTAGTATAACAGTAAGCAGAAGAATCCAAATTTTCTTCATATAAGTTACTCTCCTGGACGTTTAACAATGTATTTTTCTTCAAATTCGCCTCCAAGATTAACATATATAGAAATAACTGAAGGGTCTTTAATATACCCATACATCTGATAGCTAGATAGCTTTTCTCCCGGTTTCAACACCCAACTCCACAATGCTTCTTTATTATTCAAAATTTCCATTTTATTCCCAGGCGCAGGTGAAATAAGATTAAAACTGTCTACTTTAAGATTCCATTTTGCACTCAAATCTTTTGCGCTTACTTGAATGACTTTACTGCCCTTATTTTCAATGGTGAGTTTAGTCCATACCATATATTTAGTAGGTGTTTTATAAATTCGATCTGAATAACCATACATCTTCATTAGAGACTGCGCTTCTTTAGAATTCACATCGTAAAACATCAGCTTTTCTAACGTGTACGTTAATCCTCCAGCGCTAATTGTTACTGGAAGATCCACTTCTTTTTTCAGACCAAATTTAAATAGATTATCCCTCATGATTGGTGCTGATGTAGCTGCCGGCTTTGTTGTAGCAGCTGGTTTAACTGCAGTTGCGCTTGTAATGGCTCCATTTCCCAAAACCACACTAAATAACATAGTTGCTGCCAAAATTGATTTAATCATTGTTTTATTCATTAATTACATCTCCCTTTTTTATAGTAGTTTTTAGTCATTAATTGTGATTACGAGTTCAGATAACCTTTTAACAGAAGGCAAATGTTTGATAATAGCAGCTTTGACCTCTTTTAAATTAAAACTATCAACAATATCGGTTATATCAAGAGTGTCTTTCTCGATATCACCGCGATCAACAAATTGTTCCACAGCTTTCGCTTGCAAGTAATCTTGGTACCAAGCGATTACATTTGGGGGATATCGTTTTGTATGTACCTGAATCTTTGGAAAAGAGCTTGATAGATTTTTATCGTCAATCCTATCATTGCTCACATTTACCGAGATAGAGTAACTGACTACTCTTTCAATTTCATGGAAAAGTGATACATTGGGGTTGATTTCACTACTGCCGTCACAAACAAAGCATTTCTTATCATGAATATCTTTCTTACCTTTGCAAGCGGGACAAGTAAAGCGAATTCCCTTTTGCATAGTGATGACATCGCCTTGTAGAATAAAGTCAATCGTATCTCCTGTTTTGACTTCTAATTCATTCCTTATCTTTATCGGAATAACAATTTGTCCTTTGGATGATACTGTCGCAGAATAGTTTTTCATGATTCCACCTCCTTACTTTTCATCTTATATTTATATTGTAAGACGAAATGTAAGTTAATTAAAGAAATATTTTCAAAAAAATAACTTTACTTAGTTTTCTATATAAGATTTAATTTTCCATGATAAATCTAACATTATATTGAATTTTTTCTCGAAAACAGAAGATTCAAATGATCTTTTTAGTCCTATATATTGTGTCTCAATAAATTTTATAATTTCGTTTTCTGATTTATTATGATCTAATAAATCAATAAACTGATTAGTATTTCCCATCATTATTATGAGTCTTTTTACAACTCCCTCATTATCCCTTTCTATAGACAATGCGATTTCGCTAGAAAATACCACACGCACTAAAACATCCTTTGTCATGGTCTTTGCAAAAGTAGCATCTTCTTGGCACATTATGCCCAACTGATTCAACTCCCCGCATATTATTCATTGAATTTATACTCCTGTACAGCAGGTACCTGTATAGGCTCTTGCACCTTACCACTTGCTAACAGTTGAGGGTGCTTAGTCTCAATTACTGCGATCACAGACGGTCCTTGTATGTATTTGGTGATCCCATACCGTTGATCTTCGTAGAGAAACGGGAAGCTCACACTTGAGGATTCATCAATGACTACAAATTCTAATATATTCACTTTATCATGGAAGCGGCTCCCTTCTAGTGGAGAGAGCTCGCTGTCTAATCCAAGATTCTTCTGTAGTGTCTCTTTAAATGTGGCATATGCTTCAGTTGGATTTATAATAAGAAGTCCGTGAGAACGCTGATCTTCATTAATCTCTTGTGCTGCGTCATGTACTGCCATATTATTTGCATCCTTTAATAATGATCGATTAACATCCCATTCTTGATTTTGCACCTGAAAGAACCAAGTAAACATAAAGATTAAAAATGCGAAAGCCAGCTTAATAATATAGTCCATTTTAGTATCATCCCTTAATCGAGGTATTCACTCATAATGGATCCGTGACCATAGTAATTTAACGATGCAATGTTCGATGAGAAATTATATGGAAACAAATTTATCCGTGGAGCAGTGATGTAAACATCGAGTCTTGATTTACGATCTTGAACCGTTTCAGTCGTGCTCTTTATAGAAATTGCGGAAGCGCTGAACCCTACAGCGGTGAGATTAGCGATCACTTCACTTTTCATTGATGAAGTGACCATCCCCTCTGTTGCAGCCTTCTGAGTGATATAAGAAGTGTTTGCCTTAACCTGAAGATCCAGCAGGTAGTCAATATATGTAAAAATGGGCTGGAGCATAACAAACAGGATAAGCCACATGAATAATGCCCGGAGGATGGTCTCTTTCAACTAACAAAAACTCCTTTCTAATAGTCAATAATGCTCAACTTTTTTTGTGTAAGAGATAATATTATCTTGCCCATCACCAATCATTCCTGTTGCTGCCCCAAGATATATTGCGGCCACAACAAATGCCAAACCAAGAAAAATCGCTATCCCTATAGTCTGATCTTTCATGCTGCTTGAACAGCTTCATCAGGTAGAGTAATAATCAAATTTGTTTGCTTAGCAGGGGTAACAATCATCGAGGTAGGTACAGTAGGCTTTTTACTTGTTGCATCCGTAATTACATCACGTACAATTGGAAAAAGAAATGCAATCAACAACCCTACACATACAAAACCTACTGCAATAAAAAGTCCATGTCCCATAGTTTGATCTTTCATTTTTAAATTCTCTCCTTTTAATTTGAGTTGTTTAAGATCCCGCGAAAACTTTTTTCGATCCCTCCTAATCGTAATATAAATATTTATTTTTAACGGAAGAGACTAACTCCATTAAAATTCCCTCTTAGTAACATGATATATTGCAAGGACAACACTACGATCATCAAGAATGTACTAATAGATGGGGTTACATTAATGATGCCAGCCCAGTCCCCTATCCTTGTCCATTTTTTTTGATAGTGATCACTGGAGATCTTTGAAATTGCAGTATTTTGTTTTTTTAGATATTCAATTGCCTCATTATTATCAGCCATGCCTTCTGTTGCAAGTAGGATCGAACGAACATTGGACATGAAATGATGATTCGCAGGAAACTTATCGCAAAAATGTTTTATAGCTTCTTCTACACCATCATCTGTAGACTTTTCTGCTAGTTCATTTAAATCATCTTTAAGATATTCAAATGTTGGAGCAACTTGTGCGCAAAAAGCTCCAAACTCAATATAGCCTCTATTTCTAAGTCGATTATTCTGATATTGTTTTAAAAATGAAACGATCTCCCCATCCTTATGGAGGATATTTTGCTGAAACTTCCTATTCAAAATCCATCCCAACGGTAAATATTTCATTGGACTGCTAATTAATAAAATGAGAATTGGAATTAAAACCTCTTTATAAGACAGCGTTATTTCTCTAACATATGAACTGAGGAACATGAATAAGAAAAATATCAGGGCCGTTGCGTAACGAATAAAGTTAACACTTTGGGCTTTTACCGGATATCCAGAATTGTCTAATTTCTCTTGGAATTGATCACTCTGAAATTTCATCATTACAGCTCTAACATTGATTTGTTTGCGAAATAGATCTCGTTCGTGGCTCTTGCTAGTACTTAGAAATACCAATAATGCGAAGTACGCTATTCCAATTGTTGAAACTATAGTAAATAATTTATCCAATGTTTCTCACCTCACTTACTGGTAATCTAGTTTTGGTCTCGAAAGAAGGATACTGAATAGAAATGCTATAACAAAACTAATAACAATAATCATAAAAAATGTGACTCCAATCGGAGTTTGAAATTGTAGTTTAAAATACAATCCTGGTTTTAGCATAAACATGAATGTACCGATGGATAATACAAATACAAGGAGATTTCCGTATAGACCTAGTTTAATAGCATCACTATTGTTTGCTTTTACAGTTAAAATTGTTTCTCTTTGTTGCTCCATTGAATCGTTTAATTCAAGTAATGAAAGATTGAGATTAACATTACCTTCTTTCTCAGCATCTAATAAATCGCTGATGAATATACGAGCAAAGGTCGTTGAGACAGTACTAGCGAATCTTTGAGCTTCGCCTTGCAGCATCGTTTCATTGCTATAATTTGAAAACTCATCTGCAAGTATTCTCAAAGGCCGTTTAAGTACATTGTTATCCATAAGGAAGTCTGACGTTGCATACAGAGCAGCGTCCACAGATAAGTAAGTATATTTGGCGTATATTTTCACAACATCTAATAAGTCATAACTACCTTCTGTTTGTCGTTTAGTATATTTATAGCGCATAACTATATATGGAATACTTCCTGCTAATATTGCCAATAACATCGGTAACTTCCAAACAGACTTAATTGTATCTATATTACTGGTTTGCAGATTTCCATCGAAAAAGGGATCTGAACTGAACAGCGATGGGAGCTCCTGCATTGTTAATAGAGTAATAATAAATATACCAACCAGTAGAAATCCGCTTTGAAGTATGAATTTTGTTACACTAACAAAAGGTTCATACTTATCCTGAGTTAGATACAATAGATTATCTAAATGTCGATAGATAAATCGTTTATTCCTTTTAGATGCTTCATTAAAATGTTTTGCATTCTTCCTGTATTCACGTTTCTTCGCTATATAACGAAGTTGTTCATCAATGAGGGGCTTTACTAGTTTCCAGATACCCAGAACAACTAAAAAGTGAAAAAAAAGACGAATAGCATAATCGCTTATATTGTTCATAAAGTCCTCCTCAATGACTGTTGAGTACAATTTTTGCCTTTAAGCTTTCTTTCAATGGATCTTTCATTGGTTTGAGTTTAGTCAACCTTTTCAACTCTTCAAGGAACCGCTGAGTAACTTCCGAATTCTTTTTTTGCATTCTTTTGACAATACTCTCTGTAAGTTGATCATTATAAGTCCATTCATTGGTAGCTTGTTCGTAACGCATGATATCACTGGCAAATACGGAATTTTTCGCTTCATCATAGAAGACCTCTGAAATCCGGGTTAACTTTTTCTCACCTGCATCTGTAGGTTCCATAATGAAAACTATCTCACAGGATTTCATCGCAGAGATTAAATGGCCCTTCAGACTACCTCCCAAACGAGTAAATACAGCGAACGCACCTTGATATGGAATATCTTCAGAATCAACTGTATGGAAAGTACCGATTATACCGTTGTACCCCTTTTCTCCGCTGAAAAAGTAAAATTCCCACTCATGGAATCTCATTTCTGTCATAAAGAGAATATTAGGATCATGACGAAGTGACTCAATTCCAACTTCCATTAGTTCATCATTTTCAGCCTTAATCGGAATAATCCGATGTCCTTTAATTTGATAAGGCAATATTGATTCTGGATGTTTTTCAATCATGACTACCCCCATGCAAGAGGTTGATCCTTGTAATTGTTCACCTACGATTGTATTGGCAAATGTTGATTTCCCTGATCCAACAGGACCGGCTACTACAGTGTTTCTAAATAGATAACTTAGATCTCTTAGTAGGTCTATGCTTTCCGCAGGGATAGAGCTAGTACCAGCTTGTTCATCAAAATTCATATACTCTACAACTTGCCGCCGCATAGTAATAGTAGTAAAGCCATCCCAGACACGTGGAGAAACCCATATCGCTATACGGATGAATCGCCCTGGCCACAGGGGATCATCCATTTTAAACTCTGCAGAAGGCTTGTCTTTATTCAATTTTGCACTTGGCGCACCCTTCATCAATGTACGCTTAAGCTGCTCTACCCGGTCTAACGAGGGCATCTTATAAGGATACTTACTAAACACGCCTTTATTATTGTAGAAGATCTGTTCACCAATGATTTGCAGCCCTGTTGAATCGCTATAGGAGCGATCAGTGATCCATTTGAAAGCTGGCCCATAGCCCTTCCATTCATGGTACAATGCTTCAGTAATGCTACTGTATGCATCCGGTATTTTTCCACCATATGGATTTTTCCGAACATATTTCTCAATCTCATTCATGAAGTACGATATAGCTTGCAAGTCTCCCATTAATGCTTTTGCATTGAGTACATAATAGTCTTCATCCTCCCGCCGCAATTCCGGAGTAATATCTTTTTTCATTTTATTTAGATATGAATAGAAGTCTTCAGTACTTGTTATGCGATTTTTCATCATTCGTTCTTTAAGAGAGAACGGTACGGTTGAAGAAGAAGTTGAAATTGTCTTATCAAGAATCATGAAAAGAATCCTTTCTTTTGCTTGTTTTCTGCCAAACCAAGAGCAACTAGAAATCCATCTACTATTTCATCAATTCTAATTGTCTCTTTCTTCCCAAGAGGTAGATTTTCTGGATAATTCGGATACTGAGGGATTTCAATTAATACTTCAGACCCTATTTGCATAGCAAGCGCTTTAGGAGTAACAACATCTGCAACATTCGACCGATTAATTATTAATGAGAACTCGTGTGGGTATATACTTAGTTGTTTTGCCAATTCCATGAATTGTTTTAAGCGATACTCGTGTCGCAAATGTGTAACAATCATTCTTAAACTTGATATTTGCATACCCACATACCAAGCTGCGCTCTCTGCGATTGATCCAAAATCAGCAACAACTACATCGGCGTGTTCTTTACACCATGATAGTAAATATTCAATTTCATCCTCATGGTAATCTAGTGCACTGAGCGTGTCATGATTACCAGGTAAGTAAAGATATCCATCTTGTTTAAGTAGTAGGTTAATATCTTCTACTTGGAGTAACTTCCCAGTTATACGTGGGCGTAATAAATCCAAACTAATGCTTGTTTGACGTTCATTTCCCGGATCATAGAGATCAAGACCGAGCAGTATAACTTTTTTCCCTTTGGCTGCGATTCTTTTCGAGAAAATTTTGGCGTTGCTAGTACAACCCACTCCCGGAGCTGATCCAAAGAAACCTATTAGATTTCCATTTAGATCATTATCTTCTTCTAGAATGTATTTAATTTTTTCGATTAAATTAGCAGTTGTTGCTCGTGGTGGTACAAAATAAACTCCATTCAGTTCACAGATAGCATGAATTGCTTGATAACCTCTTACTCCCTTTTTTAAATACCAGTAAATTACTTCTGCTTCCTTATTTTCGCTCTTGATAGTTGAGAGGTTTTGAATATCAACTACTTCGCTAGTAAGTATTAATATGTTATCTTGTAGTTGTTCTGAAGATGGTATTATGTTTTGTGGAATCACTGTATAGCCTATGTTTCGTAACGTGTTAACCGTTATTTGATCTAACCCGTTTGTGAATATCGTTTTCATTTTCTCCTCCTACTCAACTCTGACAATCCAAAGTTTATCTCCTTGTTCAAGATATTGTTTAAGTTGCTTTGCGTCCTCGTTAGGTATTTTAAGTTCAGGTACCGAAACCTTGCCAGTTGATGTTGTACGGTTTGTGATATTACCGTTTTCAGTGTCTTTAACATCATTATTGTCTTCAGTTCTTACATAATTTACTGTGACTGCTGTTAGAAAAGCTGAATCTACACTTGGAACATCTATTGCATCAGATGATGCGCTCTTTTGTTCTTTCGTACGATCCTTCACTAAGTAAATGTCAACTTTATCACGACTTCGCAACGAGCCATTAATTGCGTAAATTGCTTCTTTTGGTATTGGATAGATCCCTTCATTTGGACCTGGCTCCAAATCATCTACATCAACCAAAGATTCAGTTAATATAACTCCATCTGTTAAATTCACATTGAGTATCTTATTTTCAACATCTTTGATGCTATGTATTGCATTTATAGGTACATCTTTTGTTTGGACAGCTTCAAGATAGACATCTTTTGTAGATAATTCATAATTTTTAGGGAGATACCCTCCAGATGCGACCTTCACTTTAACGACTTTCTGTGAGAGCACATAAGGTTTTATATATAGGTCATATCCAAAAAGCCCTCCAAATCCAATTAATAGAACTAAAATTGAAAGAAAATAATGCAATTTAAATTTCAAATGAAAAACCTCCTAAAGTATTAGGTAATAACTTAAAACGAATGCTTAAAAAAAATAAAACCTCTTTTTCTTTTTGCTAGAAGGAATAACTGAGCTCAAAATCTCAGGAATAATAGATACTGTCTCATCTTCTAGATTCAAGGGATCAGGTAGAAAGTTGTTTTGAAAAAACTGAAGCTGAAGATTTCTTTTTTCTCTACTAGTAAATGTATCTGTAAATTTCTTATATCTCTTGTCATCTGTAAAATTCACCAACACATTAAATGGTTTGTTCCAGGAATTGTTTAACAGTTTATCAACTAGGTTAACTAAGAACTGTAAGTCCCATATTGCTGGAAAGGTGCTGATCATTGAGATATTCGCTCTGAAGAATTCTTTGAAAAAACGGCCTTCTTTGCTTTTCCTTCCTTGATTCGTAACTATCTGACCTAAATCAACAACAACATATTGGTACTCTGCATTTAAAATTTTTATGTACTTCTCATAGTTAGCTGCTGGATAAAAATCAATTCCTTCTGATTGAAAACCATCGTCCATTTTTTTAGACTTTTTTGTTCCATCATCCAGAAATTTAAATACCGAAGGATTCACGTTAATGTCTAGTAACTCAACACATGCAACTTCGAAGGAGTTTCCGCTTAAATAACGTGCAATCTGTATTGCATTATGTGATGATCCTGCTCTACGGTTAGTGCTAGCTACAGCAATTAGAACAGTTCCAATTATCTTTTCATTTATAATCACTCTATCTTTATAAATAATCTGATTTTCATGTTTAGGGAGACTAGGAAGTTTGGGATAACGTTTCTTCGTTTGATTTCTTCTTGATAAAACTACTTCTTCTTCACTCTGTTTACCTTCACTTACTTTTAATTGTGGGGAGTCTTCTTGATCTTTTTCATCTGAGGATTCTTGGTGTGATTCGACATAAGTTTTCTCAATAAATTCATCTTTTTTTTCGAAGTCTTCATTAAATAAGTCCTTACTTCCAATGGTTGAATATGAATTTACATAATGCTTTTCTATATTATCGGTTATAGAATTTTCAAAAGGAGATTTTTTATCAACTATCTCCAATCCGAACTGTATAGTTAGCTCAGGTTGTTCAATCTTGATTTCTACATCTGTTTCGTCTGTATCGTCATTTACATACTCACTTTTATTACTAGAATGCATTTGAGGATAAGACTCAGCTCTTGTTTGCAATTCTTTAATTGATCGTGATTGTTCTAATCGTTTCTCCATTAGCCCAAAGTCCAGATCATTCCATGAAATGCAAACTACATTTCTTTCCTTTAAGTTTTGTATAAATGTATCTTCTTCACGAAAGTAAATTAGCATTATTGTAATAAATGGATCTTGAATTTCAACTTGATTAAGTATCTTGAAAAATGAATCTTCAGATTCTATTGCATATTCTGTCGCGATTATGATCTCAGCTTCTGAAGTACTCCACTGTTGTATAAAAAACTCAAAATCGTCTATTTTCCTAACAAAACGTCCATAATCTGAAAGTTCTTTTTCAACCCACTGTGCAAAATCTTCATCATCCGATACTAAAAATAGACGATGCAACTGATCACCTCATTTTTCATCATCTAAGGTCGTAATAATTCTTTTCTCCGTTTTTAAAAACAAAAAAACTATTTGTTAATCCAACGTCTACACATTCTTCTAATTCTTGATCAGTTATGAACCATGTGTAGTCACTGGTTCCCTCTTGTTCGCATATTTTACTAGCTAATTCTGCCTTTTCATCGGATGACACAAGTACAACAAGAGTTGATCTTATGCCGTTTGCATCAAAGTACTCCTTACAAAATTTTGCTTGGTAGCGAATGGTTTTAAGCCAGTTTTCTTCTTCACGATGGCAAAGTAAATGAAAATCAAGCTTTTTCCCTTTTGGTGTTCCCAAAATGAAGTGCGCAGTTGGTACTACCTGATCCTCTTTATGCTTTAAAACTGGATGAAATTCAAAATGCATAACATTAAATGATTTTCTTAGTAATATGAAAAATTCGTTAGTAATAATATACTTTTGTCGGAACAACATAGAGACTTCCTTTGGTCTCCGTGGATCTCTATTTCCTAAAAAAGCACCAAACCTAAACTTCAAAATGTCAGCTGCACTTGAACCCATTTCATAAATTGTTGGACGATTTTGAAGTGGATTACAGTAGGTTTTCCACTGAATCCTTCTTAGCAATCCTAGTTTCATTAGTTTTTTCAATCTATTTCGAACCGTAGTATTATCGCTACCTGAAAAGAACAACCGAGTCAATTGAGACAATGTAATCCAGCGATGTACCGCAAGAAATCGAATGATTTCTATATCTCTATCTGTAATCCACCCGTCTTTTATCTTTCCGTTAATATAGAAAAACTCATGCCTAGTGAGTGGATCCAAAGAAACTACGAAAGCAAAGGGATCGTCCCAAGTAGGTTGCATTCGAATCCCTGGTTGATTCGTAATTATTAGAGGAGATACTTGGGATTCCATATAATCTCCTCCTAATATAAGTGATGTGGGAATTTAATTATTTTACTTCGAATTCTTTTTCCGCTGGCTTGAACATTTTTAATCATGACTGAAACGGTCATCCCCACCAAATCCCCATGACTCGGGACGCGGTTCGGAAACCAAGCCAGACTTTCAATACCAGGTGCTAATTTCACAAAAATACCTATATTCTCTACAACACTAGTTATCACACCGGTGTGGAAATCATTAATTCTGAAATTTTCGTGAACACGAGTCCAAGGATCTTCCATCAGTTCTTTTCGTGATACAATAACACGTTTTTTTTCATGGTCGATCTCTTTTATTTTCACAGTAATCTCACTACCTAGTGGAATTACGTTACGTGCAGAAGGCGTCCAGTCATATTCATAGTCTCTGATCGGGAGTACACATGAAACCCCTTTGATCATTACATAAAACCGTTCTTCCTCAAAGCCGGATACAACTGCAGGACATACATGATTTACTTCAACGTTTTCCCAAAAATCCTCTTGCAGTTCTTCAAGTGCTTGTATTCGTGAAAGTAAGATTATCCCTTTTTCTTCATCAAATACATTTACAATCTTAGGATCCAGTCCTTGTTTCGTAACATCTAAAACCATGTAGTCAATTTTATGATCCAAAAAACCAACAAGAGATCGAAATTTATGTTTATCAAACTGATTCTCGTGAATCATACCCTTAAGACCATTCTTCAGTTCAATGATTGCACATTGCATAGGTTCACCAAATGGACTATGCGTTTCAATACTTTTCACAACTCCTTGATGAATCATCTTTCGACGAAGCGAGGTTTTATATTCAAGCATATTGTTTCCTAAGATGGACATATTCATATAATCAATTCTCCTTTATTTTTCAGATATAGAACATATTGATTTAGTTTTTCAAGTTTATAACCAATTAATTCTAGATTATTGAAGCTCTTAGAAATCACTTTTAAAGTCTTCCTTTTAAAGCAGCTTTCAATTTTGGATTTCTCAATTTCTGTATTCCAAAATAATATGTAATAACCATTCTGACTCATTTGTAATGAGCTATCTTCAACTTCAACAAGGATTTCAACTTTTCTTTTCTTATCGAGATCATCTTTCTGTATTTCCATATCTTCAAGTAGCTTACTTACCGTTTTGTTTGAATTCGACCAATTCTTTAAGAGTTTAGGCTTTGTTTCCTTCATATGATTGATAATTACAAACAGCGGTACTGTTTCGTAAATAAATAAGCATTGGTTATAAAAAGATTCTATATTTTCTACGCTGCACGACGGATGAGTTAAGACAAAATCTAGTTCTTTAATAAAAGTGTCATGATGCAAACTAATGCTCCCTTCTACTTCTGAATCATATCTATATATAATACTATCTAATTAATATAATAGTATATTACTATATAAATTAAAAAAATAGAAGCCACTATTTTATACGATATAAGTGGCTTCTATTTTTATTGTTTGTATTTAGTATGGGAGTTAACCCACAATCTTTATGCATTATCTGAAACAATCTTTTACCATACCGATCTGATGTTAGATGAAATGTATACAGATGGTGCTCATACTCAATACTATAGTCCTCGTTTATCGCTCCCTCTTTTTCAATTTCTTCAACTGCAAAAGCCAAAATTTCCCTTGAAAACACTATTGATGCTTGTACTTCTAATTCAGGGTGATCATAAATATTTGTTAATCCTTTTGTTATATATTTTACTGGATCTTCATTAATTGGGTTATTAATCGTAATAATTTTCACGAAGTCATTTATTGGTGCAAGGACTAAAGTTGCTAAATTACCTTTCCCTAATTCTAGGTTGAATAGTCTTCCATTATGACTCCAGGTGCCGTTAATGTCGAATTCAACTCTAAAGATTCTATCAATTATTGAGAAAAATAATTCTTCATAATTTTCAATATATTCATTAAGTATTATGTCTGGATATCCATAATTAAAAAGCCCATATGTTCGAACTTTAATAAATCCACCTTCTAAATCAGTTGTTAATATAGGTTTAATTGATGGATCGTAAAATTGATACATTCTATCACCTCTCTAAATTTGAGAAATGCATACATCTAATAAGAATTAATTAGTACTTTATAATAATTTAATTATTATCGTATCTTAATTCGATTGTAATACTTTCCTGTATTTATTCAAGATTTAACTTCTATATTTTTGATTAAAGGATGAATTCTACCTATTTTTTTTCATCCCATTATCAAATCATTCTTTAACCAATAACTAAAAAGTACCGTTTTGTTCTAATTGATATTAATTTTCCCTTATAATGATACACTTCGTATCTTTTAAAAAAAATTACAAACGTGTAAAATTACTTTTATGTTTAGATTGATATTTCATTTCTTTTATTGTTACGCCATTATTAAATGGTTATTTAATCCATAAATTCTTGCACTAACTATTTTACATTAGAAGATTATTACATAAGGAGAATTATATTGTATATGGATGAAACTATTGGGGGATATCTAGAAAAGTTAAGACATTCTTGCGGATACAGCCTAAGGCTTGCTGCAAAAAAAACTTCATTAAGTCATGGCTATATTCGAGATGTAGAGCTTGGAAGAAAGAATTTCTCTAATTTTGAAATCATCCCTAAACCTGATACATTAAAAAAGTTCGCACTAGGATATAGGGTATCATTTAATGAATTAATGAGGATAGCTGGTCACATAGTCTCAAATCCAACAAATGAATTTGAATTTATAGATCTTGATTTAAATAAAGTTCTGTTTATTCGGATAGACATCAATGATACTGTTACATATCACTCTTCTACACAAACCTTTTTTGAATCTAAATCTTTATTTGAATTCTCTTTGTTTGAACATTCGTTAGAAAAAAATGGTTATTTGCGTATTAAAAGTGGCTGGTATGTTAATCTTAAAATGGTAAAGAGATATGATGAAACTACTGGAGAACTGTCATTTTTTGAGGATTTTGAAGATAATAACATCAGGATCCCTAAAATTCTCGCAATCTCAATCCAAAATGAAATTTCAAAAGCAACTAAGCTAAACAATGTCCAGAATTTAGACTGTTCATATAAACCCTTTATTCGAACTATTCGCAATTTAATTATTCGTTAAGTACATCTATTGCCTTCATATTTCTTGTTCTTCAATTAAATTCTAGAGATATATTTGTGTCTTATGTGTTAATATATATATATACTGATTAATCATATAATATAGGTGGTGATACTCTCGTGTATAATACGGAACATAATACGACTATCGACTTCGAGCTTGACTCTCCACTTGAAGACTATTTGAGTCGTATGATTGCGCAAATACCAAATGCTTCAAGATTAGTAATGCAAACGCTGGCCAACAAAAGCTTTAATAAAGAGGATTTATCACTCCAAGCAAAAGTTAGACGTGGTGATTTGAACACTGCTCTTAACTGGATTGAATCTCTTGGTCTCGTGGGATACTCAACTAGTGGCCGACAAAAACTGTACCAATTAACACCTCTTGGTGTAAAAGCATATAATAAGTTCAATGACTTGTTTACAACATTAAAAGAGGAAACTAGAGATTAGCAAAACGGAGTAATACTCCGCTTTGCTTTTTTTTTATTCTAGTAAACACTAATTAACTCTTAAGATCCAATCAGTAGTTAACATATAGATATTAAGAAAATATCCTCTAATGTATTTTCAGATTATACTTTTTCAGGTTATTATTTATTTTTTATTCCTAGCCTCTTCAGAGATCTTTCTAATTTTCTGTGCTACTAGCAAAGTTTTGTCATCAATACCAGCTGGTTTATATGTCACATTTAGTTTAGTAGTTTCAACTCCCATTTCTTCACTCGTTGAATCAGTGACATCTTCTTCACTATCCCATAAAGGATTTCTAATTACATTTTTCTCCGTCATCTCTGTGCCATCAATATTTAAGGTATCATTTATTTTCACACTTTCACTTTCATTTTCATCCCTTCTCTTATCACTTGCCTTCTTTTTAAGTTTTTCTAAAATAATCTGTTGTTCATTTTCTACATTTGACGTTTCATTATCATGCAAATCCTCAAAATCATCACTTGAGTAAAGTTCTTCATCTACCAAATTATTATCATCCTCGGTCTTTTCAGAAACTAAAGGGCTAAATAATACCCTAGGAAGTGGTTTAAATAATCCCTTAACCGGTTCTAACCGTACATTGTTATGTACCTGACGGAAGAGACACTCGCCTGATTCACCTGTTTCTGGATTATATCCTTTTAGGTGTAATATTTCAGACGGTAGTACTTTAAACCGCTTTTCCTCCTTTATTTGTGTTTTAAACCCTGTTGTAGACATCTCATCAGTCCCACTACTCTGTCCTATCTCATAAAATTCACCAATCATACTAGCGTAATAATCCGCATCTTCATTCTCTAATCCTGCTAGAAGATATTTCTGCACTGCATTTTGTTTTACCATTGCACCTAATCTTTTGCTTACATCATTTAATTGTTCATTTCCTTGATGAATTACTCGAACAAAAACTTCGAATTCTCTTGCCATTTCTAAGAATGTTGAGAATTCTTCGTCGGCAAACATTTCAATCTCATCGATCGTTATTTGATGTGGTCGAATTTCACCTTTAATATCACGTCTGAAGGTACTTGCTCTTACGAGATTTATAAACAATCGCCCAACCGTATATGTCAAAGTTTGTAAGGTTCCATAAGCTCCATTAACCAAAATTATCTCACCGTTTTTTATTGCATCGTCAATATTAAAAGTAGACGGTCCACAAAGAATTTTTTGTATATGCCTATTACTAGTTAACATCGTAAGATAATCATAAAGATTTGAGTTGGTTTTTTCTGTGTATTCTCTAGTCTTTTCGTTAGCAGCCATGTTACGAGTGTATTCTCTTAATAAGCCTACTTGTTTCTCAAAACCCTTTTCAATAATTACAGATAAGACCTCTGCTCTATAATCATCATTCATAGGTTGCACTAAACGGTCTAATTCATTGTATCCACAATTATTACCATAAGCTAACTTAAGCGCTTTTATACAAACCCTCATTAGATTAGTTGATCTATTTTTGAAAAATATTTCAGCATCTGGTCCGAGATAACCATGAAAGGCTGATACATTTGCTTCTATCATTGGTTCGATATCTTCTCCTTCTGGAACAAAGAGAGGATTCAGACAATCTGTAGTCTCGCATTGTGGGTCTAACCTACGAAATGGTCTTCCAACACGTGTCAAAAAGTGTGCTAGACGATTGATAAGAGATCCCTTTGGTTCAATAATCGTACTACCAATATAATCATTCAACAAATCTTGTACGATTAAATTTGTTGCTAATACCGTTTTACCAGCGCCAGTTCCCCCTAATATTTGCTCATGTTGTGCTCGATCATTCCTATTAAGGGACATCTGCTGACTTTGGCGCTCTTTCGTAGGAATTGTATGAAATAAATCTAAACGACATTCTTCAGAATAATATCTAAAGTGAGATAGACAACCTTCTTTATTCAGATCTATTCCGTCAAATTCATATAATTCTTCTTCTGAAATACTGTCTTTCCTCTTCACCATGTTCAAAACTGATTTATTCCTGTTATTTTTGGAGGAGCTTATTTCAGATTGTTCAACTGCAGCTGTTAATTTATGAAAAGTTGTTGATTTCACATTAAAATGCAATGTGTAATACAAAGTTAAAGTAATTACAGCAATAAAAATCACTACAGCGATTATCAGTCCCATTGTATAGGGGAGAAATCTCATTATTATTTGTCCTAAAGCCAGGCTGCTTAATCCATTGAGGAATGTTTGAATAATTGGTTTGGAGTAATTATTCTTAAATAAAATTGGACACGAGTAAATGATATGTCCCAAGAAACATGGGATTAAAAGTGGGATTGCTCTGTAAAATACGGGATCCGATAGCCCATAAAATTGGTCTTGGTACTTACCGATTAACCAAAAGAAGTTTATCATGAAGAATCCAAGTAATAAAAACGCCTGGATATTCCATAATGTATTTTTGTTCGCAGGATCCATACTGAATCTTCTTATCTCAATGTAAACATTTTTGAATATAAAACCAAACATATGACCAAACGCTGATAATATCCCTCCGAGGATCATTCCAAAAAACTTCAATATATATTCCCCCTTTATTAGTATATATAATACATAAATATAATATTAATATATATAATAAAAAACAGCATCTTTCCAATTACTCAACTTGAGAATGGATAGATGCTATTTTTAGTTAGAGAAGAACCGGCTCAGCAAGCCTTTTTTTGCTTTTTCTTTTGAAAGTGTAGATAGCCACATTCTAATATCAAAACTCATATCTGGATTTTGGTCTGATAGTCTTGATAATTGATTCTTTATAGTCTCTCTTTCGTTATCACTATTCGATACTGAGTATTTTTCAATTAAATCGGCAATAGTTCCTTTAACTTTTTGCACATGTAATTCTCGTTCATCTTGCTTAAATCTCGTGATTTTTTCATCTGCAGCGGTTTTATACATATTTATTGTGTACGATTGCTTTGGATATAATTCCAAAAGAGAGTTCGAACTCTTTAAAAAGCTCTTCTTTAATAGGTACAGACTCGTTCCCGTATGCAATTTTGTCAAATAGTTTGATTATCTTTTCATGTACTTCATCATCACTTGATGATTCTTTCAATAATTTATCAGTAGTAACTTGAACTCTTCTATCTATTTCTTTAAAAAACTCATCTGACTCAATCATATCTAGAAACTTCTCAAACCTCTTCATTTTCTGCATCATTTGAAACATTTGATCACTACTCGTTGGTTCTTCAGACTTATTAGTCGTAGTTGTGGGTTTCCCTCCACTATAGATAATTTCTTTTAATTGTGGGACCGTATATTCGGATCCTTCACCTGTAAGACCTATAATCATTTTCATCTTAAACACAGATATATAATTATGCTTAAAGGTTTTACTACTACCTTCTCCCATAGAAATGGGATTGATATAATCTAACAGTTCTCGTCGTCTGTTATTAATCATATAAGTTTGAGTTTCACAAATAGTTGCCACTTGATTGGATACATAGAGTGCATCCTTATCCATACTTAAGATATTATCTGTGAACAATTTATCTAACCACGATCGTCTTTTATAAATTTCATAGAGAACTGATACATTATCAAATGTTTCAATTAATAGCTCTCTCATTTCTTCTTTGCTGGCTTCTTCTACTTCTTCCTTTGTCCGGATATCACTATATTCGTACTCCATTCACACAACACTCCTTCCCCCAAATTCTCATAACTTCATTTTACAATATCCATTAACAAATAAATAGTAAAATCCAATAGATTTCAAAGTAAATTAGTATGTTTCAATTCACCCT
The DNA here is from genome assembly GCF_041956825.1 of Paenibacillus sp. RS8. Taxonomy (NCBI): domain Bacteria; kingdom Bacillati; phylum Bacillota; class Bacilli; order Caryophanales; family Paenibacillaceae; genus Paenibacillus; species Paenibacillus sp. RS8. The sequence continues at coordinate 129,943 of NZ_CP168130.1, forward strand.
TATTCAGACTAATTCAAGTTAATTCGTACTGATTCGAATTAGTAAATACCCGAATTAGTCTGAATTGCGGTACTAATTCAGCTATTTTTCGTAAAAATACATTTCAAGTCGTATTAATCTATATTAATGCGCATTAATCTACTTCAGCACATCTTAATAGGTATTATTATTTTTCTGAATTACTCTGAATTACAGGGGTGATTCAGAGTAATTCAAAGTCACACTTATAAAAACATTCAACTTAAATCCATGATAAACACTTAATTGTACTTTATAATGATATAGTAATAATAATATAAGAATCTAATTAGTATTAGATTCTTATGAAAATGTACATTCTATTAAAACAGGAGTTAGACTAAGGAAGATGCATTAACGGACTAGATAACGTAAAGCAGAGGGCTATTATAACTTAGCAGCCGTTACGTAAAGGTAGTTGAAATAGTTTGGAATTATAGTAAGGCCAGACAGACGAAATAATAGAAAAGAGAGAAACAAAGTCCCCCATAACAAAGGGAGGTAGGAGAACGTATCGAACATGGACAAGGAGATAGAGAAATCGAAAACAGTTTATGAAATAGGCGATATAATAACGACAAAACTTTATAAGGTCAGCCCGGAACAGAAAGAGGAGCTTAATCGTTTGCCAACTGAGAGGCCCAGAAAGTTACGCTAGGAGTAAATACCGTAGATCCGTGAGCGGAATGAGCAGATAGTCAAGCTCCGCAGCAACAGCCCAAGGTCGATGACAGTGACACACTTCCAGGGTACTCCGCTAACAGAGAGTGTAGTTAACAACACAGCGCTAATCTATAAATTTATTTTCTCGTTCATCTCTGCCGCCGTTTTCTAAGCATAGTCAAAAAATGATAATGATATCTCTTTAAAATACTTATTAGGATAACAGCAATGTAAGATCAATTACGATGAAACAACGAACCCTTTTACTTCAGGCCTAGTTTACTTTTCTTAAGAATTAATATCAGGTTTCTATTTTTAGAAAAGCAAAAATCCCTTCATCATAATGATGAAGGGATTTTTGCCAAAATAACTAACTCTGATATGAGCTTATTACATCATTGCTGAAAGTTTTTCCTGCAGGACGATTTTCAATCTCAGTATTATTAGAGTGAGTGATTTCAGGTTCACTCAAATTTGTATCCTTTATAAAAGAATCACTATCTTTATTCTTTTCAATTTCACTACTTAAAGTGAAATTATTATTACTACCCTTATTCTCATTCTCGATGGAAGGTAATTCAATAGGTTTTAAACCGGATTGATTCGTATTGTTTTCCATCAACTGTCTTTTAATTGATTCAATATCTCTTGAACGAGGAACGAACTGCTGGAGATTTCTTATTCCATTTTCGGCTATATCTTTCTGAATGAGATAACGCATCGAATCTCCATATACTGACTGTGCATTAATCCATTGAAGAACCAATTCTTCTTCGTCCTCTCTGAGCTTAAATGCAGCAGCTTTTCCTCTCTGTGCATCTGTTTTCCTCATCTCTGGTTCACCCCCTCAAGAAGTAATCAATGTTATAAGTAGGGAGGACCCCAAACTATTCGTTTGTAGCCGCAACTTCCTTGTTAGAATTCTTTGTGTTTATTTTAATACCTTTAATTGTATTCATATTTGCTTCTTTTAAAGCTGCATAAATAGGGCTCTTTACGAAGAAGTCTAAACCCTCAGCATTTAATGTAATTGCATATTCTTTCGGTACATATAGTAGCTGAATTCTCAATCTATCAGCGAGTTCCTTAAGTTTAGGATAAAGTTTATCCTTCATTAATATGCTACCGCCACCATAAACGACAATAATATCGATATCATTTGTTCCAATTATTAAAGTTTGATCACTTACATGCTTCATGATCTGCGCTACTTGATTATCTATATGTGGCCCGAATGCTTGAAGGGCTTCATTTAAGAACTTATGTTTTCTTGATGTGAATTGAGATTTCAATATCTCACTATATTGCTGTCTTGATACTGAGTTAAAAGCATGAGGTGCTAAAGCTAATAAATCGTTAGTCGCAGGATCGATTGCATGTCCTACTCCATGATTCACGCCACTCCCAAAATCTTTGTCTACCGAATCACCTCTAGTAAATGGTGTATCAGTAGTACCATCACCACAATCAAGATGGAGGATGTTTTTCCCATCAAAGTAACTGCCATCGATATTTTCTATGCTATATGTATTTCCGAATTCAGAAAAAATAGGGTTTTTCTCATCATTATTACCTTGATATCCAGCTGTGCGCCAAGCTCCACTCGAGTTCATCTGAAGTGAAAACACTGCAGGTGATCCCTCTTGCAATACATGAACATAGATAAAATTAATCTTTACAAGAACTTTTTTAGTAAGGCCTAAATGAACTGTAACATTGTGCGTACTGTTTAAGAAGTTACTCTGAAGTGTTTGGATATTCGATGGTGTATGTTGCTTAACGGGAAGGGCAGTTGCCATATCAACATCCACACTGATCTCATTAGGTAACTCACCTTGCTCATTTGCTTTTTCTACAGCACGAGCAGCAATAACACCTAATGTATTAACATAAGGTACCGTTTGATTTGCTTTAGAATTATTTCCTTTTACGTAGAGATTAGTTACATTTTCTCCATTTGTTTTTAAAGCGTGTTTCCCAATAAGGTAAAGGCCCGTTGCGATGCCCGCAGTTGCAACAATAGAAACAGCTAGATTATCATAGATATTTTTCAAATTTTTCACAACATCAGTATCGTCATCTACCCAAGGGATTTGTCCAGCTATAGAAAAAACGTTGGGCTGCTGTACTAGCTTTCCATCTACATAAATATCTTGTTCGCTATTACCTAGGTCATTACCCACATTGAACTGAAATTTCATATAATCATTCCTCCCATAATTTACATAGTCTCTAAAGAAAATTATAGTAGTAAGTTCACCTTTAGTCAAATTAAATAACGATGTTGTCATACCATTGTACATATATAATATTAATTTAATCAGAATAATATACTAATCTTTTATTAATTCTATACGTATTGAGTAATAATAATTACACGATTTTCCCATCATAATATAATCCGTTTGATAAAAATTTAATTAAATCTCATTGAAAACGCTGAATTATTCGTATTTCATTCTAATTTTATAATAATACGATTAGTATATATGAAGGATTCCGAATCTTTTGCTGTTACTTAGATTGAATTCCTATTATTAGGTACAGTTAATTGAAATGAGAAACTACTATTAATTCTAGTTATTAATAACCCAAGACTTCGACTAGTAATTTCGAGTAATTCATACTGATTTGTCTTGATAGATCTCAATACGTAGTAGTCGAATTCAATTATTTTTGTATTAACTTGATAGGCTCCAACAGACACCTATTCTAAAGGAATTTTCCGAATTTTAATAAGTGTCGTACGTAATGCTTTATGTATAATTTTTCAAACACCAAATGTAAAGACCTTTAATGTTTTTAAAATTCGTTTTTGTAAAGCTTTATGTTGTGTTGTATGTTAATTAATATGTTGGCAAGTTAAATTAAGGGATTTTCTAAACATTCCTTTTCATATAAGGGTTTAACTCAATTTTAAAAACGCGACTAATACGGTTTAACCACCCTTATGATTTTCAACCCCAGCCCACTCATGGATAAATAAAGGAGAGATGATTATGGCAGCTAATAATGAGTCCTCAGGAAAAAAAGATGAGCAGAAAAATAAAAGGACCCCGAAGGGCGATTTATCAATAGGAGAGGTAATTGATCTAATAACAGCACGTGAATGGAATCTCTTAACTGATCTCTACTTTTGCAGATGCATGCCCCAATCAACAGCGATAAATATATATTTTCTAGACACAACTCAATTTCATTATCCTGAATACACATTAGCTACAAATGAAGTAAGGAATGAGTTGGATATAAAAAATCAAAAAAGAGCAATCATAGCTACTAGAAGAACAATTAAACGTTTGAAAGATAGAGGATTGATAGAATCTTCAAATTTCAACCCTGATTCTTCTAATCTACCTGTACATAAAAGAAAAAACGAAATTCTAGGTGAGTCTTGGTATTATCTTAGTTCCCGTGGTTTAAAAGTTGTTGAAATGAAAAGAGGGATATTAGAAGAGAATAGGCTTTCTAAACATGAATTAGATATGGAGAGAGCGAAAAAGCAACACTTCTGGGAATTAGCAAAGGTCTATCTAGACCTCCGTTATAAATGGATGAATGAAGAAAGTGATTTAAAACAGTTTCATGACTGGGACTGGTACCCATCATTGGCTGTTCAAGATGATGCCGAGACAATTACAGTTCGTCCAGATGCAGTGTTGAGAATAGGGGAGCAATTATTCTATGTAGAATTAGACAGATCTACTGAGCCAGTTCAACGATCTCCTTTTTTTTCAGATCAAGTTTCAATTGAAAACAAACTTGCTCGATATAATAACGTTCTAAAAATCTCCAGCAATAAAATAATAAGAGAGGGGATCATTGCATTTGTTGTTCCCGATGCCATCTATAACACCCGGCTCCATAACATTGAGAAAGCTGCAAAAAAAGTGTTTGGAGAAAAGCACAGGGTTTTTACAGGTAGAGACATTGGTGACATAATTTCTTCTTATGAAAAATTAATTCCAACTGAATAGGGGATCAATGATACCTATTATAAAATTAATTGATTATTTTTATAACCATTCGAAAAGAGTAAACATAAAAAAGACGAGAATTGTCCACAGTTGACAACCTCGTCTTTTTTATATTTACCATGTACAATACAATATACTATTATGTTAGTATATATATTAGTTATCATATTAGTTAATTAATATATATACTAGAATCGGAGGTGAATGAATGACAAAAAACAAAAAAGTTGCTATTGCCTGTGTGAGTGTACTTTTCATTCTAATAGCTGCAGTACTACTAATTCGTAGTCCTAGCAAATTGGATAATTCTGCTTCTGATCCACCCGCTATTGCTACAACTAAGCCGTTACCAACTCCAACTGTTACGGAGCAGCCAACGACCCCAAGTGATTCTCATGAAAAAGTAACAGAGATCATTGATTATTCCTCAAACGCAATCGTAAATGAAATCCCAGGGTTGTGGGCGAGAATTCAAGATAGTTGGCGCTGGTTGATGGTCTTAGATACAAAACATGCTTTAATCCTTGTGTTTGTAGTGATATTTATTATTTCTTTAAGTTTTGGTAAAAAAAACAAAAAATCCTCTTAGGCAGGTGATCTCGTTTTGGGATTGTTCTCAAAAAACAAAAAAAAAGCAGAGTCTGATGAGGCTGAGATTCTTGAAGCCTCAAAAGAAGAGAAAAAAAAGAAATTGAAATCAGACAAGTCGTTTAAACCACGTGCACCAAAAACCATGGCAGCTAAGAGGGCTTTACGAATTCTCTTTTGGACTTTTTGTTTTTTTATACTGATTAGAGGAATGGTATCTTTCGCACGAGGACCACAAATCATAGAAAAAGTGACCAACGTTGAAAGCAATTCACCCACAATCTCTGATTCAGTAAAAGGCTTCGCAACAGATTTTGCCACAGAGTATTTTACCTGGAATACCACTAATGCAAATGACCGCATCGATCGTATTAGCAAATTCATAATTAACATCGATCAAGATGCCGGCTTAAAGTTTTTTGAAGTTAAAGGCGAGTCACGAGTACTCTCAGCAGAGATCTATGATTCCAAAATGATCGATCCTACACATTTTGATATTACTACTTTGGTTAGAAGAGAAGTAGAAATGAGCAACACTAAAGCTCCTTTGGAAATAGGGACGGATTCAAATGTCCCTAATAGTGCAGTTGCACCGACTAATTCAACAAGTGGAAAGACCATTATCAAAAAAACATACATGGTCGTTCCAGTTACTCTGACGGATGATGGTCCTCTAATTGAAACGTACCCACGTTTTATTGGCAATCAGCAAAAGGGAGCCTCAATCGATGGTGACGACAGTAATATTGTTTCTGATAAGACCTTGCTTTCTAGAGGGAAGGAACTATCAGAAAGCTTTCTTAAAACTTATTTAGAGGGAAATGTTAGCCAGCTTAAGTACTATTACTCAGATAATGCTTCATCACCAGATACCTTAATTCCATCTGACTTCACCCTAGATACCGTTGAATCTATAGCAATGTATAAGGTTACAGAACAAGATGGCATGCCTGATTACTATCGTATTAAGGCTTCTGTCATTGTTAAAAACGATCTAGGCGAATTATTTGTTAATACATGGACATTAAACGCCACTGATACAAATGGAAAATTTTACGTGTTGTCAGTAGGAACTCATCAATTGAATGAAGATCAGACACCAACTAATTTACCGATATCATCTGCAAGTCCCGCTCCTGAACCAAGTTCGACTTCAACACCAAATTAATAAATTAGCGCTGAGAGGGGTTTTTATTAATGCTTCAAAAGAATAAAGCGAGTCATAGAATAGCTTTCCGAGTTTCTCTTCTATTGGTAGTATCCATGTTTGCTGCTATGCCAGCCTTTGCTGCTACTGATCCAGGTGTAAACATAGGGAACTGGCTAACAAAAAATGTTGGTGCTGTTATCCCTGGCATTTTGTTGTGTGTAGGTGCTTATTTCATGTTCGTTAGAGATTGGACTAAAATGCTTAGCTTTTTTGCTATGACCCTTGTACTTGCAATGATCATGAACTGGGAATCCATGAAGACTTTGGGTGGGAAATTCTTCACTATGTTCTTTGGGTAATGCAGCATGAATGAAAAACAAGATCCACCACGGATCACCGTATCTAACTACACAAAGATTTGGAATTTGGATTGGGTTATCTATGCGTTAGAAGGAAAAAAGTTACCCGTTCCCGCAAATCTACGTGTTGTTCTTACCTTTTGTGCTATTGAAGTGGTTTGGATTATCCTCGGTAAAATACTATTCTTCATTCCAGGAGCGTACATCTATGTTTTTCTCCCATTGTTATCCACTTGGATAATCACAAAACAAAAACTAGATGGGAAAGCGCCCCATAAATGGCTATATAGTATGATCCTCTTCTCAATACGTCCTAAGCATCTACATAGGTACCGTAAGATAGAGCACAACAAAAAATACGTGTACCGAAGCAAAGTTGTGTTTCGAACTAAACGAGAGCGTGGATAGTCACGCTCTCTTTTTCAAAGGAGGCTAAAATTTGTCATCACTCTTAACACCAGCGAAGAAGAAACCTAGTAAAGTCAGCATTGAATTTCCAATCGCATATTTTGAAGAAAACTTGATTTTCAACCGCAATAAAGAGGTATGGGCAATTTATGAAATCAGTTCATTTATTTACGACCATCTAAGTGACCAGCAGAAAATTGATAGATTAATTAGCCAAACCTCTTTTTTATCCTTATTAACACATCAATTTCATATCCTATGGTTGCCAAAAACACATGATATCCATCGACATCATGAACTACTAAAAGAAAAAAGACTTTCTGGCCCCTTGAAAAAACGTGCGACTCAAATAGTAAGTGAAATGGATGAGTATCTACAAGGGAACTACAATACTGAGAATGGGGCCAATAATGCGGACTATCGTCCGTATATCGCCGTGTATCTCCCTAAAAGTGAAGATAAAGATTTATTAGAACAAGTGGGTAGTATCGCAGTAGAACTCAAAAAACTCATACGCCATCCCATGCGGACCATTGAGAATATATCAGGAATGAATGAACCTGAAATTTTCGAGCATGAGTTTCAGAGTTATCTCGTAAAAGAACGACAAATTTTTGATCGTCTATCCCGCCGTCTTAAAATCACACGAGGTACACCAATGACAACGGAATGGCTCATAAAACGAAACTTTTGGTGGGGGATTGCGGACCCTAGTTTGCGGTCAACAGAAGAGCAGCATTGGTCTCCGAAAAAAACCAAGGGTATACGCAGTGGCTTAAATACCTTCTTCTATGATTCAAGACAGGTTATCACACTCACAGAAGGGGAAATAGATTGTTCTCACCCACGACGCATTAAAATACAACAACTTTGTGATGGAAAAGATCAGTATATCTATCATGCATATATGGTCCTTTCTGATCTACCGGAAAGTGCAGAGATGCCAGGTAGTGAGTGGCTCTACAGTGCAGCCACATTACCGTTCCCTGTAGAAATGAGTATCAAGGTTGAGGTTATGGAGTCGGTTGAGGCAATTAAAAAGCTCAGTAAGAAGAAAATGGATATCGATAATCAAGTCAAAAATATCCACGAAGCAGGCGCTAATATACCGATCGATTTGCAAGAAAAGCAAGAGCGGGCGCTATATTTAGAGGATGAGTACAAGAAGCGTAAAAACCCTACATTTATCACACATGTTACCTATGGCCTTTATCATACAGACTTAAACATCCTGAAGAGCAATTGTAAAATCCTTCAGGACCATTACCGAGATTTTGGTAACGTACAAGTAGAACTACCTGCAGGTGATCAGTGGCTTTTGTTTAATGACTTTATTCCCGGTTCACCGCGCTATGTTTCGGACTATATACAGCGTATACCACCCGAAAAACTAGCTTCAGGAATGATAGGTGCTACCCAAGTACTGGGTGATGGTAAGGGATTATATATCGGAACTACCGGTACACTAGATCATCCTGTATTTTTCGACCCCGCACTTGCGAGTCAAGAAAACCGCAGTCCAAGTATGACAGTAACTGGAACACTGGGCGGGGGTAAATCCGTCCTAGCTAACCTTCTTGCATACCAGAATGCAGCCATACTGGGAGGAAAGACTTTAATATTTGACCCGAAAGGGGAACGTTCCAATTGGCCAGAGGATTTACCTGAACTGGCTGGACAGATTCAGGTCGCCACTCTATCCTCTTCGAAAGAAGATATGGGAAAACTTGATCCTTTTGTCATGTTTTTTGACGATATTGAAACAGCAAAAGAAGCGGCTGTTGAGATTTTAGCGTATCTCTCTTCCACGAAAACAAATGAACGTGGTTACAGTTATATTTCACAAGCAGTAAACAAAGTTGCAAGTGAACCTGAGCCTTATCTCGCGAAATGTATTACGGTTTTATTTGAAATGGGAAAAACACGTGAAGATGCCTTAATCTTGGGTGAAATACTAGAAAGTTTTCACTCCCTCTCCTTTGCAAAACTCTTGTTTGGTACGGGTGGAGAACGAACAATCAAAATGGACTATGCCATTAATATATTACAAGTTCAAAATCTGAAGATGCCTTCTCCAGAAAAACTGCCTGAAAACTACTCACTGGAAGAGAAGATGAGCGTAGCTTTAATGTTTGCTATAGCCCGCTTCGCTACTAAATTCATCTATCATGATCGATCCATCTTTAAATTCGTACTCATGGATGAAGCATGGGCACTACTCTCTACACAAGCGGGTAAGGCGCTAGCAGATATGGTTGTTCGTACGGGACGAAGCTTAAAAGGCGGAGCCATCATAGTCACACAAAACGCAACTGACGTTGCCGGGGATCTAGCAGGGAATATTGGCGTTAAGTTCGCCTTCCGTGACCAGGATACGAAGAAGATAAAGAATACCTTATCCTACTTTGGACTGGAAGATACCCAAGAGAATATCGATATGATCAAGAATCTAGCGAATGGTCAGTGTTTAATGCAAGATCTCTATGGTCGTATTGGGCTAGTACAAATCGATGTTGTCTTCCAGCATCTCTTTGATTGCTTCGATACACGTCCACCTGTAGTTGCTGCTGAACCAAGAACTGATACGGAGGAGTCTGATTTCACAGTGTTGGAACAGTTCCAGCAGTATATGGATGAAGCAGCATCTTCAGAGGAAGAGGAGGACTAGTCAATGAAAATAAAGGCTTCGACGCTCGGTTTCAAAAAAAGTAAGCGGCTGTCGATCATCCTTGGTCTAGTTCTAGTATTTTTTATCGTAGCCTCTATCCCTGCTAGCATAATTTACGCAAATTCCCTTGATACGATGGTACCAAGCGATACTAACAAAGATGCACTGTATAACAGATATGGCGTTTCTCATTATTCGTTTCAAACGGTCTCTGAAGACCATCACTTTTGGCAAGTAAGTGCCGCCGCGAAGGATAGTCTAGTCAATGCCTTTGACCAAATGTTGTCCATGTGTTTTCTAGTATCCGTACAATTGACCCGCTTCTTTAACTTTCTAGCCCGTGAAGCATTTACATTCTCTTTCATGGACTCTCTGATAGACAGTGTATCTGACATTATCCGAAATATTACGGGTGTAAATGGAGCGGTAATTACCTCTGGAGGACTATTCGATGGCTTAGGCGGTATTGCTGTTATGATTACCGTTTCCTACATCCTCTGGTTAATGGTACGTACCCGCTTCCTGGATGGATTACAACAATCCCTATCCTTCTTTATCGCACTGGTTATTTGTATAGCATTCTTTTCACAATCCGGTGCATTCTTAAAAACGGCCAATCAAATGGTCAGTTCTGTTGGAACTACGATGTACAAAGGCTTAGCAAAAGCCACTGGGTTGAACACAAACGCTGAGAACGGAGTTACTGTGATCTCCGAGCAAGTTTGGAATGAACTCGTCATTCGTCCTTATTCGATGTTACAGTTCGATAACACTGAAATTTCAACAAAAGATCCCGTCCTATTTGATAAGGTGCTGACTTCAAAACCATTCTCGGGAGAAAGAGATATGGCTTTAGCTGAAGCAGCCGATAAGTATCCCGGCGTGGGGGCTGCTCGATCAGCGGAGCAAATGATTATCATCCTTGTATATTTTATCTTTTCTCTCTTTATATTAGGTTTCTTCTGTTTCTGGGCAGTGATGACCATATTTATGCGTCTGAAGTTAATCGTTCACGCAGCTGTTATGTCCGTCACTTTGTTAGCTTCATTACTTCCTGGTAGAGAAGCCGGTATTGCCGTCATTCGTTCTCAATTTATTAAACTGATCGGCTATGCAGTAACGACCGCCATGACTATGTTTTTCTTAGATCTATCTCTCGTTATGGGTCACGTAACCTATGATGTGGTCGCGGTTAAGGGGGGAAAGGGCTGGTTCACTGGCCTCCTACTAGAATCCGTGATAATCTTTGTTATTTTTAAATACCGAGAAGAGATTAATAGTGTGTTCTCTAAAGCTACAGGTGTTATCCCACAAATACCTAAAGCAAAGTCAACGGTTGTTGATGCCTTTCAGCGTAACGTAACCAGAACTCTTTATAACACTGCGGCTAACAAAGTCAGTGGAATCTTTAACAGCAAGGAGCGGGAAGGTGTACCTAGTACCTTTAATCCAAGCTCACTTTCAAAAGCTTCCACAGTCCTTAATGACGCTACAAGCTCTAGTATGATGCTCCGTTATCAGCGGGAGAAGCAAGCAGCAGAGAGTATTGCCACCGAGTCAGGGGAAGAAGTTCAATACACCCCTTATGTACAACGAGTGAATGAGAACCTACGTAACGGCACAAAGAATCCATTCCGTGGCATGGACAAAGAATGGAAGGAAGAAAAGAACCGCCTCAAAGAAATTAAAGACGATGGTGGAGATATGAAACAGGCTGTCTTAACACAAGGCGTTCAAGAAAGTATGAACGACCAAGAAGTAGCCGCTACCGTATACGGAAACGAGAATGCGATCCGCCAGGCTGCTTCCCATATGGTTAATCGTCCGAAAGAAGCCGTTAATCAAATGGCTCGAGTGAAGTCCCTTAATAAGAACCATAAGCTACAGACTTCAGTGAACGACTTCTGTATGATCCAACTTTTTGAGCGTTATAAAGTGGAGTACAAGCGAGCAATCGATACTTCACAAGTAACAGGCAATCCAGTCGAACACACTGACTTCGTTAAAAACATGGACTCACGGTTTAAAGTTGCTGGGCTGAATACCACTCAAAAGGTAAATGAGACCATGATGCACCGGAATAGCAGGACTTCTATCGCTCCGGTATTTGATGAAATGCCTGAATTTAACGAGTATAAAATGAAACTCCTTCAGGCAAACGAAGCTTTACGTAAAATTGCTCCTCCTGCATCAGGCATTTATATTCCTGAACCGGTTGTTCATTTTGCCGCACCCGTGAGCACAGATTTCCTTGTTTCGCAGATGCCGAAGCTTCCGACTGGCAATATAACAAGTCAGATGAACGATCGTAAAGTCGCTCTTGGCCAAAAGATTGATCCAATCACAAACAAAAATACGAAAGTAGTGGCTTTACCAGAGAGTTACCTATCTAAACAGAAACATCAAAAAAATGCGGTTGACCGTCAAACCAAAGTTACTCCATTGTATAAGTCCGCTCCTATCAGTACCGAATCATTCCGTTCTAGCGTTCCTCAAATCCCAGGAAGTGCTATCGCATCGCAAATGAAGGAGCGTAAAGGACAGCTACACCAAAATATTAAACAATCGCTCGATAGTAATGTGACTCATATTAAAGCTAAACAGGATAAGGTCATTATTCCTCCGCCTTCTTATATCGTAGGTCCGGTAAGTCAGGCTTCTGTTCTCACAAAATTACCGAAGCTTCCAGACAGTTCCGTGAGTAGTAACCTTGCTAAGAAGCAAGAAGTACGTCGCACAATTGTAGACCAGACGTTGATTGGTGGTTTGGATCAAAAGGAACAGTCTAAACCGATTACCCTTAAGCGGAGACAAGTTACTCAGCAAATGGAGATTAAACGGTTATTTACTGGAAGAATCCAAGCGGATTCAAAACTATCAGAAGATACCTACTCTATCATGCCTTCTCGATTACGAGCAAAGTATCGGGTTAACGTTAGCTCTTCCGTGGAAGGTAACGTAGGGAAGACTCCTGCAGCGCTTGCGAACATGACTACGACTACTTCAGCCCAGCTTAGCCAGCTTCATAAGGTGCGGGTACAAAGAAAGTTTGGGACGCAATTGGAAGTGGGACGAATGAACGTCAGACCTGCGGATCTTGTAGCCAATCTACAGCAAGCAAAATCTGCTGTATTGCCGCTTCAAGCAATAAGCAGTGTAGCTAGCCAGTCTGTACAACAAACACTCCTCAACAAAGTGAACATCAAGCGCAGATCTGGTACTCAGATAGATATGCAACAAGTTAACATCAAAAATCCAGAGTTGAAGGCGAAGATGGAGCAGGGAGCGGAAGCATTAGCACCATTCCGATCCACAAGAAAGACATCCCTGCAGTCCGTTCAACAGAATATGCTGCATAAGGTTAACCTTAACCGTAATTCAGGCACTAAGGTGGAAGTTGGACGCGTAAATGTTCAACAATCCGATCTGAAAGCTAGAATGCAACAAGCTAGAACGACTATATTGCCGCTCCAATCCACGAATGATGTGGCCCAGCAGTCCGTTCAACAGCGCTCACTGAATAAAGTGAACATCAAGCGCTATAAAGGCACACAAGTACATGCAGAAACTGTGAATGTTCGACAATCGGGAACTGGAATGGAACCTAGTAAGCGTACTTCCATACCAATCCAATCGACAAACAATGTATCTCAGCAGTCCGTTCAACAACGTTCACTGAATAAAGTGAACATTAAGCGCAGTAAAGATGTTCAAGTGGATATGAAACAAGTCAAAATCAAAAATCCAGACCTGAAGGCAACGCTGGAACAGGCGAAATCGACTATATTACCGCTCCAGTCTACAAGTAATGTATCTGAGCAATCCCTTCGTCAGCGTAGGATGCACAAGGTGAGGATTGATCAACGTAGTGGTGTTCATGTCGAAATCAAGAAACAAGAACAACATGCGAACACTAAGGTTTCAGAGTCCGTTACGTTACCTAAAGTTAACTCTTCTACTCGAACAGTTGAGCAAGAGGTCGTTCAGAATGTGAGAGTAAACCGGAAAGTAACGCCAAAACTTGATATTAAGACTGTTAACATCAAAAATTCTACTCTAAAAACAAAAATGGAAGAGGCTAAAACCGCATTAAATCGTTCCGGACCTGTAGAAGATCTGAAGATCCAGATCAATACCGAACAAGTTCAAAAAGTGGCTATGGAGGTTAAACAAAAAATATCTCCAAATATTTCAAGTGGATTAGAGGACGAGCTCAGACATTTAAAAACAATGCAACGTGCTCGTAAAACCGCTCCAGTTACCCAAGCGGCCGAAAGTCTCAGTCAATCCGTTCAACAAAAAGCTAGAATCGCTAGACAAACACCACAACAAAAACCCGGAAAACCTAGTTGATAGGTTCTAAAGGAGCGAATCATGAGTAATAGTCTTGCAGAAATAGCTAAGCGCCAGGCATTAGAGAAGCTCAAAAAAAAAGGTACGGACATGCTAAAAAAGCAGGCCCTACAACTGCTAACTAATCCATATGTCTTAGGTGCATTAGCTTTAGGTATCGCGATTTTCCTTTTTTTCTTCATCATCGCTAGCGCAGTATCTTCCGCAAATGCTGTGATCAGTTCAAACGTCATTAGTGATAAGATCCTCCCACCACAGATATATGCATCCGATATGGAGGACTTAATCACGAGTGACTATGGGAAGCGGGTGCATCCCGTGACAGGAGAAGTATCGTCGTTTCACTCTGGGATTGATATTGGTGTCCCAGAGGGTACTCCTGTCGCTAGTTCCTTTGAAGGAGTCGTAACGACTGTAAGTTTTCCAACAAATTCGGATGCTGAATCCACCCAAAATGCGGGAATTTATGTGGTCGTACAAAGCAGCGATCCGGAAATCGCTATGAGCAGCCGTTACTTGCATCTTAGCCAAGTCTTTGTTAACACTGGACAAGTTGTGAGAAAAGGAGAGATTATCGGTTTATCGGGGAATACGGGACGATCAACTGGTGCTCATTTACATTACGAACTAATCCCTGATGGAGAAGAAGCAACGGATCCTAAGCCCTACGTTATGCTGATCTCGAAACTTACGGATGTGGCAAGTGAGGAAGCCTTTAAAGCTTTTCAAAAAGTAAAGTGGGATACACCGGTATCTTCGTACCTTACTGGGGATCACCCAATGTATTTGTCTAAGAAAATGTTATATCTAAGTAATATTAATTTCGATGGTTCTTCAATAGCACCATTCAACGAAAATGGAGTTGGTTATACTAGGCCCTTACTTAGAGGGGGATGGGGGGCTTCTTCAAACTTTTATAGTAATGGTAATATTCCTGCTGTTCCAGACCCAAGCGAAGAAGAAGAAAAAGAAGAGGTGTACATCCCACCAAATCTTGGATCACTGACCGACCCCTTTTTCATCCAGTACGCAGTAATGGCTCAGTATGAGGAGCGTAGGAGCGGGGTACCCGCTAGTATCACCCTTGCTCAAGCTGCACTTGAATCTGGAAGAGGAAAGAGTGCGGTGTGCAATTATAATATGTTTGGAATAAAAGCGGATAAGGCATACAAAGGTGATTATTGCTTGGCAAGAACGCATGAGGAAGTGGGTGGAGTACGTGTACCTACGACTTCAAAATTCCGGAGTTACTCAAGCGTAGCAGGGTCTTTTGCTGATCATTCGAATTTCCTACTTAAAAATAGCCGTTACCGTTTCGCACTATCCAAAGAGAATCCTTATGAGTTTGCAAACGAACTTCAAAGAGCTGGTTATGCTACGGATAGTCAGTATGCCAACAAACTTAAATCGATTATCCGAAAGCAAAACTTAGCTTCGCTAGATATGAATCAAGGGATTGACCCCGCAACGGGCCAACCCTTCGCTGATGTTGGGTTTGTTGGAGGAAGCAGTGGGGACGGTGGGGCTGGTAGTTTAATTACTGTAACCTTTGGAATTAGTCAATATTATGGAGGACCGGCATTTGAAACCCATGAGGAACAGTATATGAACGGTAAGTATCATACCGTTTATAAAGCCATTAACGATCCCACAACCGGAAACCCAATAATTAATTTTGAAAATTACGATCGTGTGGTACACTCTTCTCAAGCGCAAGCTCCTGTTATTGAAATAAAAGACATCCCAGAAGCCATTAGAGTAACCATTTATGCACCCAATGAACGAGAATTTTATGTGATGAACGTAGACTATATAAAGGGGACCTATTAATGAATACACAATTGGTTAATCTGCAGTTCAGTGATACTTACCTCATGGTCAATTTCGAGATTACTTTCCAAGAAATTCAATCCTGGTTGTCTATGGCCGGCCACAACATGGATGATGTATCCCTTTTTCGAGCTTTGTTATTCCCAGAATCATTAGATTCGGACCAACAGACCGAGTTGTGCTGGATTATCCTACACAGATACGAGGATGTTTTCTTTCAAACTAATCGCAACTGGACGGATCCGGAACATCCAGCAACAATGAACAGCGTGCATCAGCTATTGCTTCGCATGATGAACAGCCGCACACTTAATGGTGAAGATAATACGAAGCTAGACCTTTACTTACTCCTGCAGCAAGATCGTCAAGCTGATGCACCGTTATATCCTACGCTACATCATCTGTTTGATGTGAAGTGGGGTAACTCCGCTTCCGCGTAGTGAGAAATATCTTGTCTTAACTTCCTGCGTTACATGTTAAATAGTCTATCTATAAAAAATTGTGACTTTTTAAGATAGGTGAATCAAAAGTGAATTGTAGGCATGAGTTTGTTAATATATCAAACTCATGCCTTTTATTTCCTAAAATCTTGTTGTCGTTTAGATATCTTCTGTATAAAATGTTTCTGTCGGAAGAAAATAATGTTTTAGACTGAGAAAACAAAGTACTAGATTGTAAAGGCATTAATCTAACGGGCAGTTATTTGATGAAGGCGACTACTAATTAATTTTGAGATACAACTATAGAATTTACTCTATCTAAATAAACAATTGATGTTTAAGATAAGAAGAAAGCACGATAGCATAAAGGTAATTCATAATAATCAGAGGGTGACTATAAAATGGACGAAAAAATACGTGAGTTTCTAAGTGAAGTAGAGGAACCATTTATCAAGTTTCTATACAAATATCACACATATCCAAGCTGTTGTCATTTAGCATCAAGTTTAATTGCAACTTATTTAAGTTCACACACTAATTATGAGTTTAAACATAAGTATTATCGTGAAAAATATGCGAACGTCTCTCATTCGTGGGTTCAATGTGGTGATTATATATATGATCTTGTTTGGTACCAAGATCAGCTAGAAACAAATACATATAAAGATATTGAAGATCAGACAACCACAGGTAAACCAAAGTTAGTTAGTTATCGTAAGCATCTAAAAAAAATTGATCGTCCTAGAGATTCAGTATTTAATCTTAGTTACGAAAAAGAGCTTGAAAATAATCCTAAGTCGTCGTACTACTATACGCACTCAGCAATAGAAATACCTAAACAAGAACCCTATAGTGGTGTCATCTCTAAGCTATCAGTAGATGAATTCATGAAATTTGCACGCGAATACTCAAAAAAAATAAAAAATAAGTTAACAGTAAAAGAGGATCCTTCCACTGGATTTGAAACACTAAAATGTTTGTTATAAGCTCCTGAATCTGATAGCTATTACGGATAAAGCTATTATCATAAAAAATCTAGTGATGATTAATGGAATTTATGATCCCTTTGATATTACTACTGATATAACATCAGGAAATAGGCCAACATGTTTAAATGGAAAGAGGAAGAAATAATGAATCGACCCATTCTCTCCACACTACATAATGTGTTTGATGTGAATAATGGTGACTACGCTTCTGTATTGCGGCAATCGTAATAATGATATATCTTTCTAACTGAGTGAATCACAACAAACCGCCTTCAGAAGAAGGCGGTTTGTTGTGTGTTAGTACATCATATAACTTATGTCTCTTCAAGAGTCAAGATTCTTATTGTTTCTTAGTTGTTTTAGTTCTGCAAGAATCGTAGTGACCCATTCCCACCTTTGATCGCTACCCACCGGGCGGTCCCAAACGTTAAAGTAATACTCGTTGGGCTTGTCAGGCTTTTTTAACACAACTGGGTCGTCGTCAACCCTCAGTTCTACCCACTCACCACTAGGGTTACGTCCAGTGAATAATCTAGCATCATCGATCCACTTGGAAGGTGGCAGGACCCTGATTTCGGTATAACTCGTCCAATCTAGCAAATATTGCCTATTCTGCTGGACTGATCCTGATTCCCACAGCTGGATAATGCCGCCCCCAGTGCAGCGAATAGTAGCTGGAACACCATTGGTATGGCCTTCCAAGTAACCCTTGCCGTGACAGTCAGAGCAGTCATACTGTATACAGCTAAGATTAAAGTCCTCTATTATTCCAGATAAAAGCATGCTATTTTCATATTCAATTTGTTCAGATAGATTATATACTGAAGGTGTTTTTTTTGTTTTCTCACTCAAGTTTTTTTGAAATTTTTTAGTTGGTCGATGAAAATTTTGACTTGTATGGTTTGTTGAGAACTCCTCAATGAGGATTTCATCTTCATCCCAGGATGAATTATATGTTGAATTTGATCTTCCGTTTACTCCTCTAATCGAAAATATCATCTCATGTTTCACACAAAATATTTCTGCTGCTTGAAACTTAGCTTGGTTTTTAGATGCGATAATATCTCCAGAAACTTTAATTTCTATTAGCATCTTTTTTCCATTTTGGTAATGTACAAGTACATCAGGCACATAATTGTGTGATTTTCCTTCGAATTCATAAGGAATGGTGAAGGGTTCAATTTCAATAAGTTTCACATCCGGATCATCAATCATATTCATAATAACCTTTTCTTCAAGTGGGCTCCTCAAAGTTGCTGACTTCTGCATTTTAGAGAAAAGAACACTTTTAGGATATTCCCTAATTATATTTTCTTTTAGTCGAATTTGAAGACTCTCTAGCTCTTGTTTCAGATCTAAAGAATATGCATCAACAATAATATCCAAATGGCTAAATTGGTCACGGTTGAGTGCATCAAGAATGTTAAAAGGGGTTGTGGATACATCCTTTAGTTTTTTACATTTTTGAACTCTAGATAATTTCAATACTCGGATTGCACTTCTCAAATGACAATATCCAGAAACGTAATAATGGGTCCTCCATTGAAACAAGAATCTTGGTTCATAAGTTCTTTTCGTTGTTTTTTTACCATCGTTATAATCAATTTGCAGCATTATATTGTCTCGAATTGCCTTGCGGATAATATTATGTACGGACATATACCTACCACCTCATATGTATGTATCACCTTAAAGCCAATGTTCATTATGAAAGGGCTAATAAGGACCTTAGTTAATTATCGGTAACCATTGTTATTGATATTAGAATCATAAATTCTCAGCTGCGGATGAATTTCTCCCTCTCTAACTCCGTCAAAATCAAGCAATCTAAGACTTACTATTCAACAACCAAGTCAGAAGTTGCTTTAATTGTGAGCTCTTAATCTTGGATCGGCATTGAGGTAATAGTAATCTATAAGTTCGAAAAGTAAATGAGCAGATGTCTAAGTGATAGATTTACATAAGTTTATTCTTAAAAGATATCGGCAATTACCATGGAAGCTCCAGAACAGATCGTATTAGTAGATGCTTCGAGAGACGTTACAGCCAAGATTGATGCCTATCGTTTGGCTGGCATAACAAGAACAAAACGATTGACAAGGGCAGGAATCGATTGTCGTCAGTAGAAAATATAATAAGAGATTAATTAGTCGGAAGGAGCTGCATTTCAGATGGGTGCAATTTGGATCAACCGAGGGGGATTAGTCAGGCAAACGTCCGAGATGATTGGCTACAAAGCCGGCCTTGCGTTAACGCGAAAAGAATTTGACAGCATCATGCCTAAAAAATTCAAAGAATTATGGGGAGGATCTGAAAAAGAACTCCTACGTATTCGCTCCGAGGAATATGAAGGGCTAATCGCGCATTTGCTATACGCAGTTGGCAATATATCGAGTCCCGACTTGCTGCCGTACTTTTCTCTTACAAAGAAGTATTTCAAGACACCGCTCTTTTCACTCTATTCTGAGATTAATAAGGGCTGGACCATGTACCTATCTAACTGGATGAAACAACACGATAATAGTAAGGATAAAGTAATTGACCCGTTACCTTTTTTGGAGGGCATAATTGCCAAGCACGGTAAAGACGGTCTTGCGTTGGCAGTTGAATTAATAGAAACCACGATAACGCAACAGCACATAAGCCCTCTATCAGGTGTTAGGAGCATAGATTGGAGAGACACAGCCGAACTGGAGAGCCTATTTAAGAGTCGGTCGTTAGATACGCAATACGGGGAATTCTTCGATCAGCGATATATTGACTTCCTCGCCCAAAACTTCGATCGAATCAGCGACATTCATTGGCGAAAATTCGAAGCTCTGACTTGCGAATTTTTCGAACGACATGGCTATTATGTAGAAATCGGACCAGGATCGAATGATGGTGGTATCGATGTTCGAGCATGGATTAAGGATCCTGCAGCTGGTAGTCCACCGGCATTCCTGATTCAATGCAAACGTCGTAAAGATATGGTGGAATCGGGTGTCGTTAAAGCATTGTACGCAGACGTAGAACATGAAAATGCAGATCGAGGTTTAATTGTTACCACACGTGGCCTTTCTCCAAGTGCCGATGAAGTGAGGATTGCTCGGGGGTATCCGATTGATAAAGCCGATAGGACAACGTTAAAAAAATGGATAGAAGTCATGCGCACACCAGGAACAGGAATCTTCATGTGACCCAGGGCATGAAAAAAGATTTTTCCTACATAATTTTTATCTCATAGTTACATAAATGCTGTAGTTCAATTATGAAAGGGCTGCCGAGAGGTAGTCCTTTGTTTAACTATTGATCAGGATGCCTCAAGCGATTAGCGTATATATAAAATATTGCAGTGTTGCGAAATTCACTAATTATAAATTAGATAATATACCTGACTATACATGCTAAATCAAAAAAGATTGATTATAATTAAAATGAGGTGTTTGACTTGATAGAGTTCTTTAAAAATATATGGAGAAATAGAATGAATGAGAAATTTTTATCGTTACTAGCTATAATAATAGCAATTGGAACGTTAGTTTGGCAGATAAATCAGGATATTCAGGGTAAAAAAGAAGAACTTGTTATTCATTCATATCAGGCTGATCCTGGATATAAATTTAAAATAACCCAAAGTAACAACCAAGTAATTATACCTTTTCAATATAAAATTCTACTTGCAAATACTGGTGATCCTTCTATATCATTTATAAATTTCAAAGAGGTGCAAGTGGGAACTAAAACTGATCAATCAAGAACTAATGCCTTATCAGATGTCGGATTTACATCTGAAGAAGACAAGCCGGTTAGACTTCCATTCATAATAAAATCGGGAGAAGCAATTGTTTTGAAACACATAATGCCCATTTCATTTGAACAAGAATCTATAAATGTTATTAATCAAGCTTATATTAAAGAAAACGGCTCAGATATATATAATAAAGATATTACTTACTATGACCTTCTTTATTATTCAATGAAAGCTGGAAAGGATATATTTGGAAACGATCTTACTGGAAATGGATCTAGGGATGAGATCGGTTTTCCAGAAACACAATTAAAAATTAATAATAAAAACGTTAATCAACCTAAGTTTAATCTGATTTTTACGAGTGCCAGAAACAATGAATTTGAATACACCTTAACTGTTTATCCAGGAACAAAGTAATATTTGATGTTAGCGCAGAAAAAAACATCGGCAGTCTGGTTAAAAAAGTATGTAATTGGGGCAATAGAAGGCGATTGAAAGAATCCGCCTACTCTATTGCCCCTTTTCATTGATTAGGATATAATTACCTCATTACGAAACACATTCATTTTCTCCGCTGTCTTATATTCAGCTGGAGAAGGAGCTGTTGTCTTAATTGACAACTTATAGAATATGCCTTGAGGTTGAAAAAGTATGGCCATTTTTTTGGTTATGCCTTTTTTTTCATTTCAAGGCTTTTTTTTATGTCCAAAAACATGAAAAGGGGGAGATAGAGATGGACCATATGAAGAAATACTGGCCCAAAGAGCTGGAATGCATAAGAAAAGGCGTGAATCATCTTGATGGTTACGTCACTACGATTAGTCCTCATTACATGCAAGATCGTTATCATAATTCGGGTTATCCGGATCGTGTGTTCGACGAACTTGATATCGTATGGGCAATTGCTAATGGTGAGATCGTCGAAGGGTACGATAGTGGAGAGAGAGGAAGAAATCCTGAACCGGAGCGGACCATTATCGGTCCTGCAGTATCCGGTAATTGGGCTGTCGTGATTATCTTGATGAAGACTGGTAATCAGTTCATCGTAAAAACAGTATTTCCTGTGGATAGGGAGCGTTACAGCAAATATATCCCTAAATCATGAGAGAAGAGGAATAGAAATGATGCCTGCTAAAGATGCAAACAAAGTACATGCCTTGCTTATCCTTACCTACATCGTAGGAACACTTGTCTTGATTAGTCGAGCAGTTTTTGGATAAAAATAGTGCATCTATTTTTTGTTGAATTTAGTAAACCATGATAAAATAAGGTCATAGGAGGGATGCTTTATGTCTCAATGTGGCCGGTGCAAAAAGGAGATCAATACTATGTTGATTACTAATAAACGTCAATTTGATGGAGGAACGTTAGTAGTAACTGATGTTCCAGTTCAAAAATGCGAATGTGACGAACAAATGCTTCTTAATGATAGTGCTCTGATTGCGGGTTATGTAAGATTGCTCGTGGATCGCAGTATTATTGGAGAGATTACTGTATCTATGCAGGATCTAAAGCAGAAATTCACAATCCAAGATTTCCTGCCTAAAGAAGCTCAACAACATTAATTTTTTCCTAGGAGTTATAAATAGTACAGATGTTATTGAGGAACAAAGATGTTGTTTTTCTAAATGATTCCTTTAGGAGTACATCATTTAGGATCATAACTAACGGACGTCAACGCTTCTGTAATCCCTTCAGGGATGGAGACATGATATATACCTTATTGGTGTAACTCGTGTATAAAAAATCAAATATGGATGGCATAAAGGAGGCTGCTACTGCGGTGTCCTTTTTTTTGTGCCTAAAAAAGGGAGGATCTCCGGATGATTAAAAAGGTAATGATTCAAGACGACTTAGGTATCCTTTGCAGTGGGCTTGCGATTGTTGATCTGGATGGAAGCGACGTCTGTATTGACTTTGACGTTGTAAAACCACCTCAGACGAATGTGATTGTTGGCGGCCGAAAGAAGCGAATCTCTATGGAAGATGCGGATCAATTTGAAAGAGAATTGTTCGAACTCTTCACCTTTCATAACATACCGCTAAAGATCGGCACCTATGCCATTTCAGAGGAGATCAACCAATCAAACCGGAGGGTGGAAATAGAAATGAAACAGCTGACGACAAAACGAGTTTGTCTCTTGGTCAATTTGGGAGGATTTGAAAAGCGGATGTCTGAAAACCTACTTATTGCTAAAACCTATGGTGAATTCGTTTACTCCCTTACTGGTGATGGTCTCGTCGATATAAATAAAGCTCAACTCGTTCCCGTGAATATAACGGCGCTTACACCGGCTGAGCTGCAAGTCTGGTCTTCTATGATCAACGATCAGCTAATAGAAGCGGGTTTTGATCCTGATAACACCATCATGCTGGCGGCTGGCCGCAATTATCGCGGTACGCTTCCACTTGGCATGAACATCGGGAACAATGTACGGATTGGGGCGTGAGTACGGAATGAAGCTTCGATATATTGCTTTTAAATGGCACGTAGAAGCACCGTTAGAATCGGTTGCAACTGTCCTGAAGCAAGTCAAGCTGACTCCTGGTAAAAAACAACGCTGGACCCGCTCCATAGGTACGCATTCACTCACCGTGGAGCCCAGGGTAAATATGTGTTCACCCGAACGTTCCTACTTTTGGATTCGTTTCGTTAATGAGCATGGGCCAACTGAAAAGGAGTTACTAGCTCGAGTGCTATCCGATTGGTACTTTACAATGAGTCAGCACTTTGTGACTTCAGTTAATTGGATGCAGGTTGCTCTTGATATTGAACAGTTTCGCCCAATCTACGGATTTGTCGAGAGCAATCCAAGGATTTGGTCAAAAGCGGAGAAACAACTGTATTTCTCGTTTTATCCCATTCTTGACCACTATTATTTTGAAGTCCGGAATGAGGATATTCGGAATTCGATCCCGCATCAGCGCTTTTCGCATTGGCTTGATGAATTGAAACATAATTTGAAAGGCCAGCAGAAGCCTGATGATCAAATCAGCTTCGATCTAGTTGTATAAATATCGCCCGCTGCGGCGTTTGAGAGGATGACTTATATTATGACACTAACTCCTCTGCAGGAGATCAATATTGAAACCTATTTACAATCCATGCCTGTGGATATTCAAGGGAACATTTCTGTTTGTACAGAAAAATGGTTGAAAGGGGAGACCGCTCATGGGTATCCGCATCCAGCGCAAGTTTGTGCGAATATCCAAGCTAGTAATGAGCGTCAACCTTTTCTAAGCGTTCAACAAGCCTTGAATCTGCAGCTGCTAAAAAGACATCTTCACCTGGCAGTGGCAGTGTAATTAGTTTTAGTTAAGCAAGAAGCTGGAGACCATAAAAATAATTTAATTTAAAGGAGGAAGCCCCGCTATGTTGTAATTAGGGGCTTCGCCCCAGTACATACATATGGGCAAAAAAACATGACTAAGGTACAACTGATGAAACTACAATTCGAGGCTGAAAGACGGAAGAAGCTGAAAGAATGCACAGTGATCGGTAAATTGCTGTCTAGAAGCTAGATTCCATGCCTTTAGGATGCCTATAAAAACCAATTTGTGAGGAGGAAAGCCCCGCTGCCATTGTGCATTGGGGCTTTTGCCCCTTCAATTGGCATGGGCGAAAATTATGTCTATTACAGAGGTCAATAAATATGCGGTGCGTGAAGTACGGAGTTCTTATTATCAAACGTGCAATACCAATTCTCTATCCAATAGAGATTTACTCATTCTAATCCTAGAGCCATTGGTTCGAGATAGAAGCGTATCGGTTTTGGTAGATCAGATTTTGGAAAAGGGACTTAGTTATTTAGCTTCTCTTTCCGAATTTGAGCTGTCGGTACTGTTTGGTATTGATGAGAAGCAAAGTCTTCCAATCGTATCCCTGTTTGAATTTTCCCGTAGGGTACACGTCGTTAGAAATGAAGAGATTACGATCATCCGATCACCAGAGGATTGTTACGAGTACCTGGATGATCTCAAATTTCTCGACAAAGAGCACTTTGTTCTCTTGTTTTTAGACTCGAAGAACAAAGTACTCGGAAGAGAAACGATCTCCATAGGAACTATAAACACTGGGCTTGTTCATCCCAGAGAGGTGTTTAAATCGGCTATCCGGCGCGGTGCAGTTTCCATTATTGGAGCGCATAATCACCCATCCGGAGATAGCACTCCTTCTCCTGAGGATATTGAACTAACTAAGCGATTAGTTGAAGCTGGCGAGCTTATTGGAATCAATCTACTCGATCATGTCATCATCGGGAGTCAATCCAATACAAGCATGAAAGAAAGAGGATTCATGTGAAAGGGGAATATAAATATGTATCAGGCATATAAGATGAAACTGGTACAGACTACTGTCACTGGTTTCAAACTTTTTGAAGCAGAGCACTCCTTTTCTTTTGGAATGGGCAATCATATCGCTGGTGATCGCGGGCAGGGTAAAACCGCCCTTAGCGAAGCTATTATATGGTGCCTTAAAGGATGCGACTTAACGGGGAATGTAAAGGGAGTCAAGAAACGTTTGGCTAATCCCAATACTAAAGAAATGAAAGTCGTTACTACTTGGGAGTTTCATACACCTGAAGGGCTACTGAATAAGCATTCCTTCTGCCGTATTAGTACTGCCCGCTCCATGCGCCTCTTTCTGGATGATGAAAAGGTCAGCCAAAATGATTTTGATGCATGGTTTGGGGAAACAGATACATTACTTAGTATCTTTCTTCCCGGGTATATCGGAGGAATCGGAGCGGCTAGGATGAACCATGTAGTCCTTTCCATGCTACCAGCACAAGATATCTCTCAAGTCATGAATAGTCTTCCAGCGGAGACTCAGACCCGTCTGAATCTAGATGAACTGAGCGATCCGCTCCAGTATCTTCAGTCTCTAAAAATCGAGCTGGGGGAATGGAACGACTATATTCAAGAGACGGAAAAAACAATAGAGCAACTGCTTCTCAGTAACGCGCTACGAGGATCTTCTGCAATCATCGAGGATGATGAGCGAAAAATGGCGGATATACGTCAACAAATTGAGATGCTCGAAGAGGAAGCAGGACCAACATTTCCGGAACATATCACCTTATGGGAAGAAGAATCTAAAGTTCTCCGAAAGAGATATGATGCGGAAGTTGAAAGCTGGGGAAAGTTAAACAAAACGCCGGTTAACGGTGGAGAGCGAGAACGTTTCAAAAGAAAACTAGAGCTAGATCAAATCGCAAATCGCTGTAATGCTATCCTGGAAGAGGGCTTTTCCCTACGGAAGGACATAAATAAAAATCGTGCACAATACGAGGAAGAAAAGGCAGAGTTCATTGCACGAACTGAGCAGGAGCTACAGCGACTCCAGATTGATCTTCAGATGATCGAGGCGAAAATTGAACTGAAACAAAAGACCGGTCATTCCTTTAAACAATTCCCGCTACATCAGAAAAATTTAGATGATGCGAAAATACAAAGGGAATATCTTCAGGTAGAGGTCGAGTCCGTGCAGCAATTCATGCTACGGTATGCTGAACTGCAAGTGATAGCCGCAAATCGCGAGTTATCTAGTGCTGAAATCTTGTTTATTCCAAGACGCGGCAAAGTGGGAGATTACACCTTCCATTACCGCCTACGGTATAAAGAGAGAGAGTACTACTTGCTATCTGGTGCTGATAAAAATCGAGTTTCGTTTGAGCTTGCAGATTTAGTGGCCATGACGCTAGGGATGGTGATTCCTGTCTTTATTGATAACTGTGAATCGATTAAAGAAGTCATCGGAGAGCGCACTCAGTTCTTTGTGACCTCTTACCTTCCCCAAGCCGAATTGTCTCACGAAATCATTGTTGCATAGAAAGAAAAACAAGGAGGATTACGGGTGTAATACAACCGTTAATCCTCTTCATTTGTTATGGGGAGGTATTTAAAAATGATAATTATTCTTATAGAAACGTTTGTACTCGTATTCATTTTCGCTATTCTCCTTGGATCTATGTTATTTACGGCAAAATCAATAGTATTCGGACGTTATTTAAACCGATACTTCGTAGTTAGTCGTAATGGAAAGGGTGCTTACACCCTTCATCATAGCCCTGCTTTTGGCTTTTACTATGCACATCGGGAGAAGTATTCAAGGCTGCAGGAAGATGCTATACGAAAGTTTAAAGCAGGGTACCCGGATATCGTGTTACATTCTGAAACTTCGACCTTACAAGGCTATTATGCAAAATTAGGTCTGAATGGAACACCGGTACAGCAAAATAGAGTAGAGCGAGTAATCAGTATTGGAATGAACTACTTTCTCATTTTGATGAATCTAGCAAATTACCGTAAACGCAATCAGCAAGAATGGCAATTCATTCATCTCATGCGGCGGGTCAGAGTGAGTACTCCAATGCAGTATGTAATACTCAGCTTAAATGAAGCACAAAAACATGATGATACGAGAGAATGATTTGAATCTTCTGTTCAATCATTAAAAAATATAAAAGGATGGTCCAGATGAATGAACTTTGCGGTACGACTCTAATTCATGCCTACTCACGAGCAGATAAGATCCAGGATGGCGGCTTAATTGACGTTTCAGAGCCAGCTAGACAAATTGGTATAGTCTATCCTGTTGCCATTAGTAGTGCGGTATGGATCGGAGCCATACAAGAGATCGATGGAGATAAGCCATTCGATATTAAAACACGTGGAGCTTTGTGGAGATGTTTAAGTATGCTTGCTTCTGTGGCAAGAAACTCCACAACTAATGATCACAAGCTGCTTTTCACCGTCCCTTTGGCTGATAAGCAGGGGAATATTGAGAATGTTCAGCTCAAAGCGATCATTGGCCCTGGAGATAACTTGGAAGCGGTTATTACTATTATGGAGCCCGAGGAGGATTAGATATGCCTCAATACGAACAAATGGATCTTCTTAGCTATATAGAAGATATGGAAGCGATGGCTGCTGTAGAAGCGGACATAGCGAAGTCAGAAGGACTTTTGAGAGTGATCGTGAGACGAACATTTTCGGAAAAGGAGTGGTTAATTAAGTTCTGCTCCCGCTCCCTAAATCGTTTGCAGTCATTCATCTTCTCTAACCTTACTGTTCATTATCCAATTAAACCAGCCGATCCATCTACAGACCTTAAAAATATGAAGTCAGAGGAAGCCGGCATTTGTTTATCTAGTGCACGAATAAACAAAACCATTCCAGCTGTAAAGCGGTGGGGTTCTCAGAATGCATTACGTATTCAAAAGGGCATAAAAAACCTACAGAACCTCTTTCAGCAGAGATTAATGACTAAAGATGTAGCAGTCTGCAAATCTAGCGAAAAACGCATAGAGAAGAACCCAGAGTCCTATCAGGAGGCATCTTCAGGACAGTCGTTACCTATGCTCCGCCCACCTACCTTTTTCGGACTTATCCCTTGGGTGAACGTCTATACTGTCACTCGGGCATTTGGAGGATCCGAAGATGGTGGATGGTACTATCGCCAGTATACGTGCGTAAAAAGCCAGCAAGTTTGGCTTTGGGACGCTGAGGTAACGGAAGCGATGTTTCTGAGAACTTATGAAGGGTTAGCATGGGGGTTGCTCTGTAAAGAAGCAACCGGACAAGAAGTGGTTGTGAGAATTGAGAGAAGAAGAGCTGCACTTCAGTACGCTGAGAAACCAGCTTATGATCCAGAGATCGTGGTGGAGAGTGCCGTGCAACTGAGATCAAAAACTCAGAAAAACATAGTGCGGTCTACGCCGTTTCCTATCATGAAACCTACTTCGAGTACTTTCAGCTCTATTAGCCAGAAGAAGAATAGTATTCAAATGGTGCGTACCGCTTCTCTTGATGAAGAGCCGTGTGAACGATGCAAAGGTTCAGGTAGAACTCGATACCTTCATATTAAGAACGGAATCTGTTTTTTATGTGGTGGAAGCGGGGAAAAATCGAGACAAAAACAAGAGCTCTTAAATACGGAACCATCTTTTACGTAGTGATGGAAAGGAATATATGACGAACGAAATAAAAGTAGAGGAGGTGACCTGGCAGAAGACAGGATTAATTCCATGGTCTTTGTTAGGTCAATAAATATGGACACTGAGATTCAAAAACAAATAGAAGCGTATGAGTTAGCCCGCTCCAAATATCTAAAAAAAATAACAAAGGATGACTTGCGGAATTCCAGACTTCTCTGTGAGCCGCAGATCCTTAGATTTGATGGGATGACTTCGGAAGAGCGAGATCATGTCATTACTACAGAAGTAATGGGATGGGAGCCACATACGTTTGAGGTCCCGGCATTTCTATCTCACGTGCATTATTGTAGGGGCTCATTCAAACCTTCTCAAGACATGAATCATGCCCTGCAAGTGTTTGAGTATACCCTTATCGCAGATAAGACTAGGCTTATTCCTTGTGGTTCTGGCGCTGGGCTCTTTTGGAGTATCTACTATGATGATATTTATATTGGGGTTGGAAAAACACCACAGATGGCTATTTGTAAATATGCACTCATTATTAATGATGTGCTGCTGTATAAAATAAATGCGGCATAATAGTTGAGACAGGCCACAAATATAGCGATACTGTTAAGACATTGAGTACGAAAGAACTAAATAAGACCGATCTTTTGATCGGTCTTATTTCTGTTATTTATATAAAAATAGAGGCTGGGTCACATCTTGATCTAGCCTCTTTTTGTACTTTCGTTTAATGCAGCAATAAGTTTTCTGTGTTAACAATTAGAATTTTTTTATACGGTTGTGATTTTCGATCATCGTTACACTGTATAGAACATCAGCCCAAGTAAATATAGCAGCTCCAACTGCTAGCTCGGACTGAATCAGAAGAATCGTTCCTATTGTACGAGGTGAGGGATACACCAAAGACAATAGTATCCTGAATGAACTTCACCAAAAAAACCACAAATAAAGGAGATCAAATATTATGGCATATACATTCTCTTCTCTCACTGCTTCT
The DNA here is from genome assembly GCF_041956825.1 of Paenibacillus sp. RS8. NCBI lineage: Bacteria > Bacillati > Bacillota > Bacilli > Caryophanales > Paenibacillaceae > Paenibacillus > Paenibacillus sp. RS8. The sequence continues at coordinate 160,062 of NZ_CP168130.1, forward strand.
AATGGAATTACGCTCAAGGTTATTAAAACCACTCCAGGCAACATTAAGCCAGTAGGTATCACTCCACTCGCCCCTGTTACCTCGGGAAGCGTATACGGAGTTAATGCAGGATTCGCGAATAACAGTAACTATAACGAATGCTTTAGCATCGGTGTATACAATGACGTTCCCGTAAAGGGAGCAAAGGGTGTTCACAATACCGGCTGGTTCAATGAATACTACACTCGCGGAACATTGGTATACGATGCCTATATTAACAGTTTAAGTGTTAAGGTAATCGATAATGCCTCACAATCAGGTTATGTGCGTCCGGATATGTACTGGGCTATCGGAGGAATTAGCTTAGGATTGCAAAACACCAATTGGTCCTCGCAAATGACTACTGAGCACGTTGAAGGCATTGGTGGTGTAAGTTCAAGTGCTGCTAGAACAGCAATTGTCTATGATAGCTCCAACAATATTCATTTAGTTATTACGGAAAGTAAAACTAGCATCACTGCATTCCGGGCAGCTATCCTAAACAAAATCCCAAATGTTCGTGATGGTGTACTTCTCGATGGCGGTGGTTCAACAGAGATGCTCTGTAAAGAATATACGTTTACCGGCACCGATCCAAATCGTAAACTTGGGTTTATGGTTGGAATCATTAACAAGTAATGCAAACAAAAAAAGAAAGTCAGTTAAATTTAACTGGCTTTCTTTTTTTGTTTGTACTATTTAATCTATACCATTTATTTTCCACGCTCCATCCACTTTCATTAAGGTATACATCGTATCGCCAACAGAACCATAAGGAGAATCTTTGTACTCCTCATGAATCGAAACTGTTATTTGATTTTCACTTTCGGACATAAATTTGGGAGCACTTAATTTCATAATTCTCGTTTTATCTTTTTCATAAGCCTCTATATCAGATTGTGAACTATCCTTAGTAAATACTGAAGCATATAGATCCTTATCCCGTTTATTAAAATACTCCACTCGTTGGTTTACCACTGAAAGCACATCTTGCTGTGCTCCTTGATAGGCAGTTGCATCAATGTAAGTAGTTTTAACCTCTTCTTTTGATGAACAAGCAGACAAGAAAAATAAAACCAGGATTAAACTCATCAATTGTATCTTCCTCATGGGGTGATTCCTCCTTCGGTTAATTTTGATTTCCTTTCTTATACAATTTAAACGCTTTAAGGATGTAATTGTTTCTAAAAGTTACAATTAAATATTTAAAGGATAGCTATCCTTGTTATTAATGTCTGACAGTAAAAATTATCTAGTGATTCAAATAATTAACCAAATAAAGTATAATAAATAGGAACATTTGTTCTTGTATTGGTTGTGATTTTACTCGTTCACTTCACTTTATATAGTATAGGGCGAACAGTCTAATTCAAGAAAGGAAGATCCTTCATGGAAGAAATCTATAATATGAATAGTAAAAATTCAAGGGCTGTTACAAACATTACCGGATATGAATTTGAATTATCTTTGCAGCATCCTATTGTACTTGGGTTCTCCTCACACCCAGAGAATGCGATATTAGTAGAAAAATTTATTAACAATCCAACTGAATCCAACCATGAAAAGTTAAATCAAGCCTTTAAAATTTATATTTTTGCCATCCGATTTACAAAGTATCTTAGTTCTCTCATTACAAATAGCCGAATCGATTATCTAAGGAAAGTAAAAAAAGATGAGGAGCGAGAGTTGCTAATCTTTGATAAACCATTGTCAACAGATGAGGATGTAGCTTTAGGAGAGATTTTATCGAATGTTTACCACGGGGAGGATATTCCTCAAGTAACAGTTGATCCTGATGTATTCCAATCACAGCTTAATAATGAATGGTTATATCATGGATTCTCCAAATTAACACCTAAACAAAAATTTGTGATAACCCTTGCCTATTCCTCCTGTAGTCGAGATAGTGAGATAGCGTTACTCTTACATGTAACCCAGCAGTCTATCTCTAAAACACGAAAAACATCTTTACAGAAGTTGAAACGGTATATTCCCCCATTGAATATTGAATCGGCAATAAAGGAGGGAAGCTAGCATGGATCAGGCTCAGTTAATTACTGTAATATCAACGACAATCGGTAATTTCGGCTTTCCTATAGTGTTAACAGGTTATTTATTATTACGTTTCGAAAAAAAAATAGATAACCTCATTACTACGATTCAAGATTTCAAACTGGCATTGCTTGGGGAGGAGGATAAAAAGAAGTGAAGAACTCTGAATTATTTGAATGTGCGCGTAAAGCACAATTCGGTGACCGAGAGGCCATGCGCAAAATTTTAGATGCTTATTATCCTTTAATTCGTAAAACATCAAGAACTCTATCTTCACTTTCCGCTAAAGACTTTGAGCAATCTACCATTGAAAAAATTGTAAGGGCTGTTCATAATTACGATCTTGACTCTCTCCCGGATTTTGAAACTTTTATTCACATGGAAAATAACCTCTAATCTACATTTCCAATCCTCTTAAACAGAAGAAAGCCCCCTTACATAGGTGGCTTTCTTCTGTTGCTGACCAACCAAAGAGAACATAGATAGCGTACCTGCGGACCAGTGACACTCATCGACCAATCGTAATCTTTATAAGTAACCTTTATCACGTCAGTTTTAACAAATGACCGTGAGATTACGCAGCCAGTTTGTCTATATTCACAGACTAAGATTAATTATTTTCTTTTCCAGACTCTATATAGATCTTGCACTACTTCCTTTCCTAGCTGTATAAGGGATAAGGGACGACAGAACCACATGAGTATAAAAAATATGACATAGTGAAGAATTTGCCAAGGTGAATTGTGTAATAAATCATGAGCATATAAGTGGTACAAGCGCTGGTTTAAAAACATCATTACACCACCAAATGATATTCTCAATATTAATGATATTAGTGTAGTATCTATCATTTATTAAATCTCTCCCTTTTATCTTCGGTTATTTTCGTATAATTTCAGACAACAAGCAGAACCCCTTGATACGTACCTCCTTATTGATTTATAGAAAAAAGCACCGATAGATTCACAACCATGAATGTATTTACTCATAGTTTAAGAATTTATCGGTGCTTCCGATTAATTAGCATATTTGATTGTGGTAGGCTACTTACTGATTATTTAATCATTCTTCGGGGTATTTTGCAATCGAATGAAATATATAGAGGCTAAGAGGAAGTATTACATCAGTTCATCTTCTTTCCAAACAATAGGTTTAAGAACATCTTCTAATATGATGCAGTTCAATTAAGGGGATATTTACTGTTAAAGAGTAGGATTCTCTTTCCAAATCACCTAAGAGATCATATACTAGATCTATTACGAAACACATTTATTTTCTCTGCAGAACTATAATTCATGCAGAGAAGGGGAATTCTGCACAGCAGAAAAAAATAGGGCTTAAATTATGGAGACAAAAAGGTATACGGGATACGTATATTCTTTTTTTGTCTCCTTTTTTTATGCCCAAAAAAAGAGGAGGAATTACGATGAGCCTTTTAACATCTTGCTGTAAAAAAGAACAAACTTGGCGTCATACCAGTGAAAAGCCTTTAAATGATCACTACTCAATAGCTTGCAAAGAACCAGTTTGCTCAAGCTGTGGTGATGAACATCCTGCGATGATTCAAGTATGTGATTGCTGCGGGAATGAAGGGGTTTTACAGGAGACACGATTAGGTGAATGGTGCGGTCAATGTATTAGGCTGTATCCCAAGGATTTAAATCTGGAGCAATGAGTCTATACATGACCATTAAGCATTAATTAGGAGAAATAATAATTAAACTCGAGGTGGAATAATGCGAAGAATTGCTTTTATAACAGAGTCTTCAGCAAGACCAAATGAACCGATGCCGGCACACCAGTTCTTTCAAGGAACGCAAAGTCGATGGGTTAATAAAGTTATCGAGTACATGGAAGTCCGTGACTTTCCACATGAAGACATCTTCTTTTTGAGTCATTATGAGCAGCGAGTTATTGGCTATAAGGATTTAGTCGAGCCGTATCCTAAGCAAAAATATCATCCACGAAAAAATGAGGCGATTGAGTTAGCCCATAAGGTCGTAAATCTGATTCTCCGTATGGAATCATTGCCTTTTGTAGAAATTCATGCAGGTCGAACCTTCTCAGATCCGCTTAAGCAACTGCTTGATGAGCATAACGTTTTATATCGCGTATATGGATCTGGAATACCGTTAGGAAGCAAACCAAATTATTACGCTGATTTAATTGAGGAGGAGCTGAACAAGCGAAAACTCAAGGAAATTCAACGTGAGAAGTGGCAGATCACTTCAATGATTCGGTTGCAGACTCCCCAAGAAGCTAGTGAGGTTGTTACTAGTTTTAGTAATAGCGCACATCTTTATGGCATCGAGCGGAATCTAGAAGAGCTAAAGGAGCTCCTCGGAAATTACAACCAGAAGCGGAAAGACGTTAAAAATGCTTTAGGAGAAATGGAGCAATTGCTTCAAGAAGAAGATCAAACCGGTGAACTCGCATACTTTCTACAGGCAAAAGGTTCACTTGCAGAACTGCATGCAGATTCCAACTTTGAGAGTATTAAAAACAAATATGGTAAGTGCCTAGCAAAATTTACATTGTGTCTGATCAAGCAGAGCTATGTACTGCAGAGTGAATCTAAAATTAGCGCAGCGCTACTCCGTACACAAATCGCACTTATCAAATAAGGAATGGTACTTCATATGAATGAAATGTTAAAGATGCGATTCCATACTCTCTAGTATCAGGTGCGACGAAGGTACGGAATAATCCGTATTGAGGTTCATTGTAGCCCCCTTCAGCGAGCTCCCAATTGGGATATGTAGCACTTACGCAGATCGTTCGAGAATGCGTGAGAGGACAGATAGAGTCCTGCCTATTTCCATATCGACTAAATACGATATCGGAAACAGGAGAGATGGATATGGCGACAAATTATGTTGATGAAAATAGCGTAGGTAGTGTAATTCGGTGGTTTGGAGGAAAGCATTTTCTGTCTCGTGACCTGGTTCCTTTAATTCCTGAACACCACTGCTGGGTGGATGTTTTTGGAGGCGGAGGGCACATGACTGTGGCTAAAAGAAGAAGTAAGGTAGAGGTTTTTAATGATAAGGATCATGATCTAATCAATTTCCTTCTAACTCTTAGAGAGAGAAGAGATGAGTTGATAAGTTCATTATCTACTTTACCGACAAGCCGATACCTTTTCGAAAAATGGCAACGCGAGGAACTTCCTAAGGATCCTCTTGAACGTGCAGTAAGGTGGTACTATTTACTCCGAAACTGCATAATACCCGCTAACGGTATTAAAAGTGGATGGCGATCCGGAAAGATTAAGAACACCGCTAGTGATTTTCAAAACTCTTTGGCAAAGCTCGAAGCTTTTGAAGAGCGGTTCAGTCGTGTCATGATTGAATGTCTTGACTATAAAAATATGATACAGCGATATGATTCTCCGGGTACTTTCCTATTTGTTGATCCTCCATATGTTCACCGTGAGCACTATTACAAATTTGCTTTTGATGAACATGTTGAACTTGCTACAATGCTTCATAATATTCAAGGCAAATGTATGGTCACGTATTATGGTGATCCGTTAATTCTAGATCTTTATAAGGATTGGCATTGTGAGACATTCGAAGCAAAGGTAGGCACAGTAGCCAAGGCTGAACTAGGACAAACCCGAAGAATAGAGAAAGAATATGTTTTTATGAATTATAAACCTGAAACCAAGGGTCAGTTGTCATTTGATTTCCCTGTAGTTAATGACATTTGAAAGAAAGTTGTTAAAGGAAGGATCTCCGCCACTATTGTGGAATAGTAATGAAAGGGGAGGGTAATATTTCATGGACCAATCTGAAATAATGAGAAACTATCATAGCTATATTGACGAATTAAAAGGAACTTACGATCCAATCATAAAAAAGATGAGACAGCAGAAAAACGAAAAATGGGTAAGTCTTGCTTGGAAAGGCCCCATTAAGCAAGTGTTAGGATATTTTAAACACGCTAAAATAGTTTCAGCGATAAAATGGAGCTCACTACCTCTTTTAGGACAAGCAATAGTCATTTTAACAGGTTGGTATAAGCATTTACCATTATGGTCTATTATTCTGGGCAGTGTAGTCTTGTTATTTGTTATCTATTACTTTTTTTATGTAAAACGATACATAGACAAGATGGCAACCCTGGGAACGCCTGAATTTCACGTTGAAGCTTTGAAGGCCAGACGTCCTGCAGAATATGCTGTTTGGAGTACTTTCATTCAAAAGGATCACTTCACTTTTAATGGTCTATACGATGCTTTCAATACATTGCTCGTCCCTATTAAAGACGGCAGTATTGAATCTGTACTGCAATACTCTATCGGTAGGGAGGAAGTATTGGAGGAGACCATCCAGGAGTTGAGAGATCGAATAGAAGAGTTAGAAAGATCAGTAGATGGGCTTGCTGAAGATATAGATAATTCAGAAAATAGTATTTCCTATTTGGTTAATTTACTTAAAGCAGTCAACACCAACATATATCAATTAACCAATGGCATTCTTGATTTTGATGATCTAAGATTCGTCTCTCCATTTACTATTTATGCCGTAAAGGAAAATATACTCACAAAGATATACGACGTAGGCACATCTGGAGGAAGTATGAGTGAGATAGATTTATCTGTCACCCAGGAATTCGAATATGCAGCTGTGTCTGCAGCGAAAGAAAAATCTAACGATTCATTCATTAGCTACCCATATCCAGGAAGAGTAGTCGTCGCTTTCTCAATGAAAATGCTGAATAATGAGCGTTGGGTGTGGTGCTTCCACTTTGATGAGTCAGACAAACGCGCCTTGTCTCTAGTAATTTCCAATGATATAATAGAGTCAAGGCAAATTAGAAGACTTATTCATGCTTTTTGTTTGATATTACACAAAAACATGATCTCAAAAAAGGAGGCTACCCAAGATGCTGCAGAACAAGCCAATTAAGGTAGAGGATAAATCTCAGGAAGAAATTTTGAATAAACGGCGTCAGCTGCGTAACGAAATGTTAAAGCAACTTGGTGAAAGAGTAGCCGTTACGGAAGAGAAAGCTGAGAAGGTATTGCTTAGAGCATAACTATAAGAAAAACTCTCGGGAATTCCCGGGGGTTTTTTTGCGCATAGGTTTATAACTATGAAACTTGAGAAGAATACATACTATGAATCTCTAATAGAAGGGAAGCAATAGTATGGTTAAAAAGGGGAAGCTTATTACATTCCAAAAAAAAGCAACCAAAATTATCGATCGTACACAAGCAGAGATAATGAATGAGAGAAAAGAAAAAAGAAATGAACTATTAAATAATCTGAAAAAAAACAAAAAATAAGAGAGAGATACTCACAAGCATCTGACCATTGTAATAATAAACAGAACAAAAAAGCCCTTCTTATGGGGGCTTCTTTGCACTCCACTAGGAGTGTCTTCAATTCATTTAAATTTATAGTTCAACTACATCGGAATTCTTTGTTTTTAAAGTCAACTCATCTGCAATTTTCCGGGCATTTTTGACATCTTTTGTTTTGCCTGTGGCAATATCTATTTTAAGAGAAATAGAACTCAATTTCTCTGATTTATTGATATAGCTAATTAAAAGATAGCACGTCACCCATATACCACCGTTTGGCGCCGGAACACTTTCAGTTTTAAACTGAGCTTCTTTTATACGCATAATATCAATAGAGAAATCACTTCCTCCACCATCAATATTTAGATGGGTTGTATTCAATTCAATCTTACATAGGTTCTTCTCAGGTAAAGGTAGACCATCTACATGATATAAGCTGGCTGTTATAGACTGATTCTTTTTGGAATCATTCTTCTTAAAAAAGCCCATTTCATCACTTCCTCCTAAAACACTTTATCTATATTCTACCATATCGATAGAAAGTTGCGATCATTTATTGCGAACCTTGGACTTTGTCCCCTCACTTGTGCAGGCAATATTAGAGAACGAATTACAACCTCTCGGTTGAGTTTTTCTATGCGTAAGTTTATTACTAAAAACCTTAGGAAGCTTCTATAAATCTATAAATATTGTATTTTCTAAATCAGATATCAATAGTAGTATATTAATATATTACAATATTAATATACTACTATTGATATCTGAAGCTTAATTGTAGGTCTATTTGTGGATAGGTGCTGCAGGGACATAGAAAGTAGTTTTGCCCGAAATAGTTTTGCAAACTAAAGAACACATAAAAGTGAGAGGATGAAGAGAATGAAGATCGAAGAGTTCTTATTACACATCGCAAACGGAGAAAAGTGGTTCAACAATGGTAGTAAAAGAAGCCGCTACGTTGTCGGAGTTGGAGGGATGGTGATGTACAAAAACAAGCCGTCCAGCAAATCAACAACCGGTGTATGGGTGATGGATTTTGCTAAGTGGGCTAAGGGGGTTGGATCCATCGATTCGACCGAATCAACTAGCGATAGTGGCAACCTTAAGGAGAAATCTCATGAATGAACTAAGCGAGATTGAAATAGCAAAAAAACACCTAAAGTTATGTGAAAAACGCAGAGTATATGATGAAAGTACTCATATCATAGGCTGCTGTTTAACACTCTTAGAAGAAAAAGAAAAAGCCCTAAACATAGCGGTACAATCATTGTCGTCAATAGAAATACTCAGTACGAGTGAACGATCGAGATTCCATGCAAGAACCGCTTTGAAAAAGATGGCTTTTCTAGGTATATTCACCTTGAAAAAGTGAATGAACTTAGTCATACCGAAACGGTAGTAGAGATTTTACAGTAACATGAAAGTTCTGGCATGTTCATTTATAAAAGATACTACCTATCGGGATAGTTGGAAGACAGAGTGACTATGTTGCAAGAATACAAAGTTTCAATGAAAGGGAGGATGTATTGTAAATGTTTAAAACGTTAAAAATGATAATCCAAAGAAGTAAAGAAAATAGACTTAATGGACCCTTGAATGATTTTATAAATAGTTTGGAACGTGGGACTTTGTTATTGTTATTCGATGAAAGAGTAGTCGAATATCTTTATACTGAAAGTCCTGGAGTCTTCGTAGCTTTATTTGAAGGAAAAGAGATAAGAATGCCGAATAAATCATATCGTACGGTAATTACTAAAACTAAGCAAAAACTTATTTGCCCACTTTGCTCTGGAAGACATTTTACAGAAGGTGAGATTCACGATGGTGAAAATCACCTTCATAGTTTTTTACCTATTACTAATACCACACGCTTATACTCCGATACTCGTCGGTTACGCCTTCTCTGTTGTGCTAATTGTGGCTATGTACATATGATTGCTAGCAGTTCAAATCTTATTTAGAGGGGTTTACTCTTATGAAACAACAACTTATAGAGTTTAATGAATTTATCATATTCATCGTTAAAAATAAGAAGCGAAAATATGCTATTCATTTGTTAGTGTTAGTTGCTGCCTTTGCTTTTGCAGTTCTTATGTATAGCAGAATAGTTGACTTCAGCAATTGATGATTTATTACTTTTATATAACATTAGCAAGATATTAATTGTACTAGCGGAGGGGGGACTTTATCATGTCTGATGAAATTATAGAGTTCAAGGTAGGGGTATATGCATGTATAATCCTTCTCGTATTATCCATTACATTTTTTGAGCTTCAAGGAAAAAATACAGCAGTTCAATTCTTATTGGGTGACGGGATTCTTCTTATTATTGTACCTGCCCTTTGTATTTTTACGATGATCCTACGTTATCTAAAAATTAGAGGATCGTTTAAGGCATCACGTGAGATTAACAGTATTATGAAGTATACAAAAAATAATGGGTTAGATATTTCGGAAATTCATATGGACCGAATAAATGAAGTAATGAGTATCGCTACGGTTCATGGAAAAGATGGGGGTTCCATAAATATCAAATTAAAGAATGGAAAATTAGATACTGCAAATAAGGAGTTTGGTAAACCTTGACGAGCACGAAACGTAAGCGAATAAAACTTGGAGATGTGTTTGCAATCCCTTTGCCTGATGGTAGGTTTGGTTTCGGAAGGAGATTTAAAGACGCTAGTATTGCAATCTATAGGTATATTGGTAGTTATATCGAGGATATACCTCAAGATGAAGATTATCAATTTATTGTAGGTGTCTACGATGATGTATTAAAATCCGGTCAATGGCCGGTTATTGAGAATCGACCATTTTCGAATGAAGAAGAAGCTTGGCCACCTCCTGCGTGTGTAATAGATAAATTAACTGATGAATATTCAACTTATTATAAGGGGGAGATGAGGAAGGCTACTAAACTAGAATGCGAAGGTTTAGAAATTGCTGCTGTCTGGGAAGCGGAGCATATTATTGATAGAATCATGGGAGACGATAGATGGCATAGTGACCCGCTTAAATAATTATTATAAAACCTTGATTGGCTTCATGCCTTTCAAGGTTTTTTCTTTCCTGTCAGAATGAACGAATACAATTACCTCAACCATCAACATACTTAGCTGTAACACCACTAAAATATTTCTTTTAACATCCATCACATACTTTTGGTTTCAATGGCACAGCCAGCAGTTAAAATCTTATTCTGGTGATAGGATTCAAATAGTTATTGTAGCCTCTGTCCTCAATGTACTTCCCAGATGATTGAGATAACGATATAATTATTCCAATACGATTTAATTAATTTTCCCTTGCGATCTTTTTATTTTGCAGGGAAGGAGTATGCTGCAACTGCAGCTCATACATAAGGTTCAAATCATGGAGACCATAGAGATATACAAGTTAATGTATATCTTTTTTGCGTCTCCTTTTTTTGTACCCAAAATAGGAGGGATAAAATTAGTGTCAAAACCCAAGCCCGTTCCTGTTCATGTAAACAGTACAGGAAAAAAGAAATACAAGATGCAGGAACTGATTCATAGTTCTGCAGGGTATGTTTTTATTCCTTTGAATGGAAGGTTAAAAACAGACCTATTTAACAAGGGATATGTAGATGGTAGAAAATTATCAGTGGCACTAGAGCAATCCTATGAGGACTGCTCTGGAGTAACGGGGGTGCTTGCCTTCTCGTCAACTGAGTTTTCTCACAAAATTAACAACCGAGAGCTGATAGGCAACATACCGCTAAACCATACATTTCTTCTTTTCTGTCGTGAAGTAGAACGATTCACCAAATCGGTTTGCCAGGATTGCGAATATTACGGTACTCCTGATTGCTTTCGTAATGAATTTCAATGTGCGGAAGATGATCGTGATAAATACCGTGAGGATTCCTGGTTTTCTTTGCAGAGAGAAGCTAAAAAGGAACGAAAACGTATTGCATTTCCCTAAAAGGGTTGAGGGATACGCTACGCCCCTGCCACAGTAAGTAAACTTGGGCGTTACCGGCTCTTTAATGTACCTCATAAAACCGTCTCAAGCGAAGGGGGAGGGCTAAGGAACCCCTTCTTGCAAGTGAGGAGATAATGGCCCAGCATTTCTCATATCGGTTGTCCTCTCGTAGCTGTGAGCTTCACAGCGAATTGAGGGCTAACAAATGCAATGTTCTAGAAAACCGACAATTACTTCGTTTTTCTCTGGTATGGGTGGACTTGATTTAGGATTTAAAGAATTGTTCGACATTCAATGGGCGAATGAATTCAATCCACACGCTGCACACTGTTACGAAGAAAACATTGGTAGGCATATCCGAGTAGGAGATATTACAAAGGTGCCACTAAGAAGTATTCCGAAGTCCAACGGATTTATTGGAGGACCCAGTTGCATCGATTTCAGCTCTGCTGGAGTCAATCGTGGAATTGAAGGGGATCACGGAAAACTAGCAATAGTTTATCAAGAAATAATCCGGAGAATGATGCCCGATTTTTTTCTATTTGAAAATGTAGAGGGCTTACTGACAAGACACTCACAATCCTTTTACCATCTAATCGATAATTATAAGGACATGGGATTTAACGTTACCTGGGCGCTCCTAAATGCTGCGCATTTCGGTGTAGCGCAAGAGAGAAACCGCGTGTTTATCGCTGGTATTAGAAAGGATTTGGGGTTCCATTTTAGTTTTCCAACTCCTTCATACGTGAAGAGAACTGTTCGACAAGCGATTGGTGATCTGCCTACTGCAGAAACTATAGGGGCGAGAGAACGAGTTCTAGGGATTACTCCCAATCATACGGCCACATGGGAAAGTCCGACACCTGAGCGGTTATTTGACGTAATTCAGCATCCACGAAATCAGCACCGCGGGATGCGAAGACTAGAATGGGATAAGCCAAGCCCAACGATTACGGCACATATTGCTAAAGACGGAAGGGAGTTTTTGCACCCTTCTGAAAATCGCCGTATCACAGTACGTGAAGCGCTGCGGCTATCCGGATTTCCGGACAGTTTTACACTCCCTGCAGACGTTCCACTTTCTGCACAGTATCGATGTGTTGGTAACTGCGTTGCTTTTCCAGTTGCTTCAGCACTCGCGAAAGCAATGTACCAGCAAATTCAGTTTGGGAGTATTCAGGAAACAGGCTAATAGATTTCTCTATACGAACATCCCCACTGCACGGGGTTAAATCAACTCTTCCCGTGCAGATAGGGGGAGTTCTAATGGAGGCTGTAAAAATGATTACCAGTAAATATATGTTTATTAAGAACTTACAGGAAGGGACTTGTATTGTCCCGATAGAGAATATCTCCTACTCAGAGATGGAAATAGGCATCATGTACATTGTAAAAATCAATGAGAGTGATATAGGTAAATGCATACTCAAAAAAATGGATAACAGACATCTCACCTGCATTTTGTTTTTTTTAGATGAACATGGTGAAGTGTCCGAAAAATCCGAGCTACAATTGTTAACCTTTCGAATAGAAATATTTGAAGAGTTAAGAAGAATGCATTCCCATTATCCAGAAATAAACGATTTGATTAAGCATCTACGTAAATATCCTAATATTGAGCAATACGACCTGGATATGATAGCCAATCAAATTTCCATTGGGATCTATAATGCCGTGTTCTGCAACTGTCTTCGCGACCATGACCAAAAAAATGGTACATCGCTTAGTACATATGTCTTCAGTGATCCCGCTCCTACAAATATAAAGGATAATTCCTATGAGAGGCTTCTGCGCTTTGTAACGGAAGAGATTCGATCAAAACAGGTAACGCTGATGTGGGCACTCCGTAAATTCGAACTAGTAGATGGCCACACAATTCTACAAGTTTTGTTTGAAGCAGATAAAACCTTTGAACAGTTTATGAGCGACGCCTTATCAGCCAATTAACATTATTCAATTGATCAAGAATACTGCCGCTACTTATCAACAAAGCGTAAAGGGGATATTTGATTCATATGTAAAAGAAGAGCGCGGATACAAGCATCCGATATTGTAAAGAGTTTAGCTGACGGTCCAGAAAGGGGTCGTTACGCAAAAATCTTACGAACCGGTATTGATCCAAATGGAATGGTCAAATGTGGATCGGTACTGATCTACAAAGAAATCCAGCTAAAAAAAGCGGCGATATACAAAACGTATACACCTCAACTAAGAAACGTGGTTTGATTTATTTCCAACCTTATATGTTCTACCCTCTGCACAGGGATCAACACTTCCTCCTGTGCAGAAGGGGAGGATTCTAAGGAGAAAAGACACTATGTCTAAACCACAAGATAAAAAACATTTATATCGGATCGATCGCTTTTCAGTTGAGCAGCTCGCTCGTTTACCCTATGAAATAGCTGGATATGCACAGGCGATTGGAGGGCTACCACAGCATCATTCCGAAGTGTTTGAGAAGAGAGTATGGCTATTGCCATTTTTATTCGCGTACGATGACCTTCTATGGGGCAGATGGAGATACTGGACAGATATTTTGGAAAAAGGAACAATTGAAGGTAGTGGTCCGATCCCTCAAATAGAGTGGAAAGATACATCCTCCCATCAAGCAGAGGCAACTAAAAAGATGTTTGCTAAGTGTCTTCAGCATTATGACTCTAATATCGATACTTTTGCAGATTGGCTACTGTGGGGGATGGCAGGGAGCATAGAAGCACCGAGGATCTCAGAAAGCTTAAACGAGCATTATTACAAGGAGTTTGATTTATTCCTGGTTCTCGATAATCCCACGGATTATTTATCCCATGTTCTCTGTGATGAGACGGGCAAAGGATATAAATCAGGTCTTGGATATTATCCAACACCGTTTAATATAACTCGGATGATGGTTGAGATATGCCACGGTGATGGGGACCCAGAACATATGAAAAGGCAGTCAGTACTAGATTCATGTGTAGGCTGCGGTGCAACATTGCTACCGGCTTCTAATTATTTTTTACGGGGCTACGGTCAGGATATATCGGGGATTGCCGTGAAACTATGTACCATTCAGTTTTACTTTTATGCCCCTTGGTATGCTCGACCAGGAAATGTTGAGGGTTATGATCTTATTAGTCAACCTATTCAACTAGTGTTAGCGGAGTCAGGACGAAAGATTTCTGAAGGTCAGCTTGCTTTTTCATTTTAAGAGTTAGCTGGGTAAATAAGATTATTTTTAACCTATTGTTTAAAAAACAATAATTAAAACTGCTGAAGATAGATATTCATCTCTAGAGATATGAACTTTATAAATAAAGACTTTCAAAAAGGAGAAATAAAAACATATGGAGAAACAAAATGACACGCCTTCTTGGTCCAGCGTTACCAAAATTACTGAGTCTTTTCTTAATCAACACAACGTCCCATATACCATCATGGAGAACGAAGACTTTCTTACGCCGCTTTTTCTGATAGAAGTGACTGGAACACCTAACAAACCAGAGTATCGAGTTGTTGACGTACTCTATCGCTTGGAAGATATTCCACTGCTCTATACTGAAGCACAAGCGCAAGATTTGGAGGACCAGACTTGGAAAGAAGTATAAAAATTTATATATGGAATTAAGAATGTTAGCATAATCTGGCTCTCTCGATAAAGATCCATATATCCATAATGTGTAGAAACAGAATAATAATTCAAAACCGGAGAGGAGGAAGTCCCTTATTGTGGTGTGGGCTTCCCTCATCACGGTTTGTGGGCATCCCTATGAATAAAGCTAATCTGTTATTACAAAAAGTTTATACAGTGAGTAAAAAACATAATTCACCGCGATTATTCCTACAAAATTTTATTTGTGAAAGCGCGGGGCTAGAGCCAGGTATGGATTTATTTGTCCGCATCAATGAGACTGAGAAAATGATTGTCATTCAGAATCGAGTCTTTGAGGAATCTGACAATATTCATGAAGTCAGTGTATCATCAAGGGTTAATCGTATCAGTGGGGAAGCACGGCCACTTGTTGATACGTGTGGATCCAAATATTCATCTATTCTTTGTATTCAAGATAAAATAGAAATCAGTGTATATAAGCATGGGGACTTTTCTCAGATCATTGTTCGTCCCTTAAAATTTCGTCTGTTTGAGAGTGACACCTTTGAATCCCCTTCAGACGAGCGTATTCGCCTTCTGTCTGTATGCGCGGGAGCAGGAATAGGAACATCAATGTTTGTAGATTCTGGCTACTACACGGCAGTACAGGAGATCGAGCTAGAGGAGGATAGCGCGGAGGTTATTAAACATAATTTCCCGTACTCCTTTTTGTTTCAAGGAGATCTAAAGGATTGTCATACCGTTGCAAAGGCTGATGTAGCGTTCGTATCGCTAGATTGCTCCTCACATAGCAACATAGGTCCTGGTGATCAGGGATATTTTAATAATCTTATATTAGGTACGTACAAGATATTAGAGGCAGCAGAACCGAGGGTTGTTTTCTTTGAGAACGTACCCGGATTTTATGACTCAGCAAGTTTTTATGATTTAAAAGAACTCTTAACTCCGAAATATCCGTATTTCATCGGCCCTACCCAAATTAACAGTTATGATTTTGGTAGCATCGCTCTGCGAAAACGGACGTACTCTCTATTTCTACAGGATCAAGAGGACTTCGAACAATTTAGAGAGCCAAAGGCACCTATATTCCGGCGTCATAAGCTATCTCATTATTTAGATCCAGCTAATACGCAGCACAGTTGGAAGTCAGTTGACACCTGGTTTGAGAGCTTTTCTAAAAAAGTAGAAAAGAGCAACTCATGGGCGGAGCGTAGTACGAATAAAACATTTGTGGGTGCAGATGACATAGAGTTACAATGCATTCCAAGACGATACCGTTCTCATAGTGCAAGTAACTCTTATGTACTTAATGAAGCGGGAGATCAGTGGAGATTCTTAACCATATCTGAACTTCGAAAGATTTTCAGTATTCCGGCTTGGTTTAAGTTTCCCAAGCATGTTCCCGAATATCGAATCTATGAAATGATTGGCCAAAGCGTGTGTGGACGAGTCATAAGCGCTTACGCAAACGAGATTTGTGCGATGTTCTTCAGGCGGCATGCCGGCTTGAAAAAGCAGAAGAAAGAGTATGGAATGGCAAGAGATCAAGATGGGCAGTTTAGCTTTGCTTTTTGAGCAAACTAAATGTAGCAATTTAATTATTACTTAAAGGCGTCCTTATTTATGGGACGCCTTTATTGAAATTAATAATATAATGTGAATTTACTATATTTATTCTGTGAATCCATGCATATGGTAAGATAGAAAGATAGATAAATGTGAATATGAATATTTATATATATTCAGAGGTGAGATTATGAAATTCTGTATTTATTTAAAACAAACTGAACCTAATGTTTCTTTCAAATCCCAAGAACATATTTTTCCTGCCGGAATCGGCGGTACTAAAAAGCTCCCTTTAGAATATGTAAGTCATGATTGTAATAACTATTTTTCAGCGATGGAACTTCAATTCATGAGAAATTCTTTAATTGCGCTCCCTCGTCAATTTCACGGACCAGGTAAGAGAGGGGACTCAAACCCTAAGAAAGCAACAAAATCTAACGTGAGTCTTATAACCGAACTTAATGCATCTAATTCTTTCGGGTTTGGATATATTAGCCTAGGAAAACCATATAATATTTCTCAAATATTAATTAATATAAAAGGACCAATTCAATTTAAATCTGACAGGTCCTTCGGTAATGTTAATAAAGTAACAACAGACTTTATGAATAACTTGGAAAAGTTCAACGGCAAGTATTCATTGCACGAAGACGAACGTCTTACTGAAGATGAATTTATTCTTGGTTTTCGAGATGGTAAGTGGTATGTAGCATTAAGTAATAAAGATCTGGAAAAACAAATCCGTATTTTCATTGATAAGATACTATTTGAAAAGCCTATTCAAAACAAAGTACCTACAATGGGAACAATTCAAACGGAGGTACAACAAACCTTTCAGTTTGATGACACATTTTTCAGAGTCTGCGCTAAGATAATTTTTAATTACCTCGCTCTTGCAAAAGGTCAAAACTTCGTTTTACAAAGTTGTTTTGATCCTTTAAGAGACTGGATAGTGAACGGTGGAGATAATACTTTTGCTGGACTGTTAGGTAAAGAGTTTAATTTAGATATTCAAACCCCTAAACTTGCCCATAAATTTATGATCGTACAAGATGGAAAGATGTTAAAAAGTATAATCAGTTTCTATGGCGGCCAATTCGCAACCCAGGTTAATTTATGTGAGGATTTTGAAGGTTGCTTTGAACTAGATGGTTTTATCTGTGATTGGGAAAACGGGTATGATTATCGATGGGCAGAATATATAAACAGACATTAGAGACTGATAATAAAGGACTAGAAAAAACGATTTACCACATCGTACTGTCAGAAGATAATAAAGTATTAGACTGAAAAAATTCGCGAAAAGCATCAAGGATATTCTAATCAACCACCTGGGGGATATATTTACGAAGATATACATTGGAAAGTAAATTAGGGTCGTTTTCCTAGTTATACAAACGGGGGTAATCATTATGTCATAAGATTCGCGTGTTGTAACCAGCAGGGTGTCCACGGGGCTATCCATCTTAACAGGCAACTACAATGATATTTATTTTCTATAAGCTGACGATTCTTTTCTTTAAAACCTGCGGTAATTCAAAGACTCCAGTCTAACACTTTATTTTCACCAAATACGTACTCTCAGCAATTCCAGCATTACATTAATAGAACATCGACAGTCACGGACTTTATTGTATCGTCCATGGCTAACGATGTTTTTTATTTGCGCGATTTAGTATTTTTAGTGATGCATACCTCAGATCAAGACGGATCAATATCAGAGAAAAATAAAGTGTTGAAATAAGTTTGTAGACTTGTAGGCCGCTATGGAATTGAACGTGCGGTGCTACGAAGAGCCGGCGACAGTCGCTGACTGTTCAGCAACCCTACAAGCTTGCCAAATATTTTTATTTTATTCGAACACCATTCTGGCACTCCTTATAATTACCTCAACGACCGAATATCACGGATTCCCAAGCGCTTAGGATTGTGAATGAAATAAAAAGGATCTAGTGCTTTTGTGCACTGGATCCTGATCTCTTATTTGACTTGGTTAGTGTGGTTTTCTAGAAATTTCAGTTGTATTGTTTTAATTTTTTCCTCACTGAAAATTGAAGAAAGAGGTGGTACGGTTCCATTTTTGTCATAAGCATCCTTTGAAATACTTCTGCTTCCTTTGCCGATGAAGTACAGTTTGTCTTTATCCTTTAAATAACAAAAGAAAAATCCATCTGCCTTTTCTAATCTTTTGAAATTTTGTTTTCCTTCATCGTAAGTGTAAAACTTGGAAACAGGCATCCATAGAACTGCTTCATTATCGCTTACTTCACCAACGTATTCTAAATATGTATCAGAACCTATTGTGCTAATAAATGATTCCCTTGCGATTGAAGATAATGAAGAATCCCTCTTTTCATTTATCTCGCTATAAATGGTGATTACTAGGCCAAACAAGCAACACGCCGAAAACAAAATCCAGAATAACTTTTTCATATATATTATACTCCCCCTTCTTTTTATTTTCGGCACTATCAAATGAAAACTGTATATTACGTTTGCATTACAAGTTGCCCAATCATGACCTTGAGTAAGTCTAATACTTAAATTTAGAAGGCTGATGATATTCAATCTCATCCCCTCGTTAAACCAAGACTTCTAGGCTAAAACTTTATTTTCGCTGAACACAATCACCACCTGAATTTGGTAGAAAAATTTTCGAAATTAGAGTAGTATACATATTGTATTCCAATATACATGTGTATACACGTATATTTGAAATATATTTTCAACAAATAACATTAAACATATGGATATAAATAATCGTCCTCTAAGCAACCGATGTTCTAATGTTAGTTTACATTTCTTCCCTTTCCGAGATATACTAAAGGTACTTTGAAAGATATTAATTTTCTTTACCGTTAACTATTTCGGTAAAGTTGGAGCTCGCTAGTTTCATTTAGCAATATAAATAACGGGTAATATAGGAGACTTAAATACCACACGGGATTTGTGTGATGTATTTAGGTCTCTTTTTTATGCCCTAAAAAAAGGAGAACTTATGGAGCATTATGAGTTTACAGAGAATCAAATCAAGGTAGCAGTTACCGAAAAACTTAAGCAATACAATGGAACAGCTACAGATGTGTGGGATTACCTAGAAAAAGAAGGCTTTTTATTTCATGGAGTGATTCGCGATTGGACAGGGGTTTTCTTTCACGGATTCTATTATGTTTTTCATCATTTTCTAAATGATGATCAACCACAAGAGGATTGTATTCCTCCAGACAGCGGAATCACATGGGATAAGCTGTTCAAAAGGGACACTGTAGCAGGAAAACTCTTTTCATTTATGGAGTCAAACAAATTTCGCATCTTTATACCGGAGCAAGCTGCCATCGATGCTTTTCTCGATGGTGATATGGACAGTAGTTTACAGAGTCCAAAGCACAAATTCCAAATCTACTGCTTCCAGGACCGATGCAGTCTGCTGGTAGAACTTTATCTGCAACAGACCATCCCACCCTATGGAGCACACTATGAATCAATCCAATATCCAGAGGATCGTTGTCAGCTTATTTTCGATTTAGATGTTCTTATTACAGACACTAAAAAAAATAAGAGAACACTTCCTGAGGGAGAGAGCTTGGACGTTCTGGAAAAGGTGGATGAGGATTTACTGGCAGCTACGCGTGAGAGAGTTAAAAAAATCTATGATGAGCACACACTTATTGGTCTACTGCACTCCGGAGGGATAGATTCGAGACTGACACTTCAGCTCATGCTTGAGCATGCTCTGAAGAATCCAGATCCGACAAAGAAAATATGGGTCATATCTGCCGATACACTAGTTGAGAATCCTGGTGTCTTAAAAATCATTCATGAGTTGCGCGATACTCTAAGAGCAAACTTCCCTTGGATCGAATATCACATGGTTGAACCAAAAGAGGATGAAACGCTAATGGTGTGTTTGATCGGACGTGGTTACCAAAGTCCATCCGTAAATTTCAAATATTGTGTACGAAGATTGAAGATCAATCCAGCACGCGTATTTTTGGAAAATGTATTTGTTACGGAAGGATCAGAGGAGACATGTTTGGTGCTGGGTAGTCGTGACAATGAAAGCGGGACAAGAAAAAGAAGTCTCACCAAATTTTTCGGTGATGACTTCTACGGTAGTCATCCTGTCAGTAGCATTCGTACAGCCAGTCCGATCAGAGACTGGACGAGACAGGAAGTGGTTACGTATCTTACGTACCACAGGGCACCATGGCGAAAAGGAGCTCGTAATACTGAGTTACTCTCTTTTTATAGCGGAGCTGCAGGTACAGAATGCCCTTTAGGAGCTGCTGTAGTCAATGATAACGATGCAATCATGGCCTGTGGTAAAAATTCAAGGATGGGTTGCTACCTTTGTACGCTCGGTAACGATAAAAGCATGGGGAACTTAATTAAAGGTACGCATCCAGAGTACGAGAAATACTATCGTTTCCGTTCCATTGTTAAAAATATTGCACAGGATATTCGCTACGGAGGGATCGTAGGAATGCAAAGAAAAGGAGGATCAGCAGCTTCAATGTTGCCGGCTAAAATCGGCCGCGGAATCGGTGATCTCACCATCGACTGTAGGACTCACATACTTCAAGCAATGAAGCGGCTACAGATTGAGTGGCGTGAAAGTGAAATCTTAACCGCCTATCACATGGTTCAGCAGCGTGAATCCGTGGAAGGATTCCCTGTCACCCAACGCTTTAGGGATGCGATCTACGCACTGCTTAACCTGAAAAGATCAGGTTTTCAACGTCTTCTTTGCAATCCGGTATTTGATCCCTATGGAACCGGTATCGACCAGTTCACATCGGAAGACGCGGCGATTATTCAGCGTATTATGGCAGATAAAAAGAGTAAGTTGTCGTCCTTGAAATAACAGTTCGAATCATACCCACGTTCATAGTTTTCCTTGCTCATGCGGAGCAGATAAAAATCACATCTCCCCGCATACGGCGGGGAGACCTATGGAGGTTTTATAGAAATGCAACAACTATCACTCTTTGATTATTTCTCTCAGGATTCTTTCGGTTCATCAATAGAAAAGGCCCATACTTTAAACCTTGTACAACCCTCTACAAGCCCTGCAGGTGGTAGAAGCAAGGAATATGCCTACGATTGTGGAGAAGAGCTTCAAGGAGCTAAGAAGCATCTATCGGCTCTTGTTAAATTCTCAGGCGAGTGGCAAAAAGTCATTGAGCAAGATCCGGCTCAAGCCTATCAGTTGGTGTCTAAAGATGAACTGTTGGATAATTTCAAAGCAGAAAACTTAAAAGAGGTAGGGTTTACGTCTGAGGCTGCATACGGAGTAAAGCTACTATGGGGTATGGTGAGTCAGCGCCCAGAAGATGACATCAACCAACGGAGGAATTTTATCCAAGCGGTTGAGGAGCTGAAATTACGTCTTTCTAAAGCAACTACAGAACAATTGTTTAGAGATACAGTTGATCAGATCAAGCGAGAGTTCTGGAAGGCAGCTTACTCAACTAATCCACGTAAAGTAGGAATTGATCCAGAATTAATGAATTATCGATTTTGGCTTTCTTTAGGAAAACGGATTAGATCACTTTTCATCGGCTATTCTGCCGCAAAACCTTATGAGAAGCTGTTGGACAAAGCCTTTTCTTCGGAAGAAGGTAAAGAGTGGAACTGGGCTAATAAGAAAAAAGGCAATAAGGATACGTCAAAGACAAAGAATCAATGGGAGCGAAAAGTACCGGAAGAGGTTGTAAGACTCTCTAATGAACCGTCAGGAGTGCGAAAACCAGAGGACTTAATAGAGGAATATGGATTTAGAGGGATTCAGTTTGGTAACTGGATGGAGGACGCAGCTGGTCGTTACCATGTTCTTAGTAGCGGAAATGCTTGGGCGGACTTGGCTGCTATTCTTCAGATTCCGCGCAAATCAATATCTTTATATGGAAAGTTAGGGTTAGCATTTGGGGCTAGAGGAAGTGGGAACGCGAGTGCTCATTTCGAACCTAAAGAGAATTTGATGAATTTAACAAAATTCAGAGGTGGAGGATCTCAGTGCCACGAATGGGCACATGCCTTGGACTTCAATCTCTATTCGTACTCTCATGATTATATGAATGGTAAGCAAATGGCCTTATCCGGAAATCAGCCAGGTAAATTCCTACCTGATAATATCAGTTATGCTTTTGCTAACTTGATGACTACGATGAAAGAGGGAAAGGGCTTGATGCGTTTTGAAGTACCTAATCCCTTACCCGTTAATAAAACAAATTATGTTCAAGGTATCAAAGATTACCTAGTAAGAAACAGTTACGACATTAACAAAACGATGTTAGATCTTAATAGTAGTAGTCGTTATCGAATTCATTTAAAAGATTGGAAAGAAATCGGAATCATGTACTGCAACATGTTCATACAAGAAGGAAGGGAAGTTCCAACCGAATATTTCATTCCTACTAACTATAGCTCTTTTTATCTGGACGCCTGTGAACGGGGAGCTTACTGGAAGCGGGATCACGAATTATTTGCACGAGCTTTTGAATCTTGGATTGAGGATGAATTAGAAGAACGAGGAATAACAGATTCCTATTTGGTTACAGGTACCCGTTATGAAGGACCATATCCAATGAACGATGAACGAAAGTCAATCAATGATGCTTTTCGAAAGTGGTGGAAAGTTCTCAGTGACTCTGAGATTCTCCATAATAAAGAGTTTTGGAATTAAAGTTGCTTTGACTCTTTATCAAGGACATTAATTCTGGGAGGGAAAACTCAGTGGTGAATGAATCATTGAATCTTAAAAAAGCGATAGAGGATCAACGAACTGAACTAAATAGAGTTGGGTTGGAAAGTGGATTAACCTCAAATGAGGTGTTAAAAAAGTCAAAAGACTTAGATACATTGCTTAATCAATATAATAAATTAAATAAATTGAAACGTGCGGCTGAATAGCCGTGCGTTTTTTTGTTGATGACTCCTTTAATGATCTTCTTATTTATAAGGATTAATAAATAAGTCTTATTTAGTTCTTATTATTTCTTCTCAATATTTGAGAGGGAGTTACTCAGATTTTGAGAAGGGGTATCTCAGATTTTGAAGGATAGTATCTCAAATTTTGAGAAGCTGAATCGCTTATAAAAAATTGAAACTCTGCCTTTCAAAATTTGAGAAGCGGTAAATTTGAGTATAATTCGCTTCTCAAATTTTGATATACGTCGTCTTTCAATTTTTGATAGGCGGCATTTCATTATTTTATAGTCTGTCTCTCAAAATTTGAGAGGCTGGATTCTATAAGAATTGTAATCAATATGATACGTCCTGAAAACAAAATACAGCTCTTTATGACCCTCTGCCATCTAGATTTCAGTGAAATAAATGGAACAATAACTTTATCCTTAAGAAGTAAAAGGGAAATTGATACTTTTGTTGAATATTGGAATTAATGTGCTGTTTTATCATTATTTAAAGATGGCTGGTGAATTGCTTTGTTTATCGCAGTAAATGAATCCCAACAACGATTTTGTTCCTTCGAGGAAGATGAAGTCCTCATGCGATCACTTTCCAAATCTTGTTCTTTACTTTGTCCGGATTGTCACTCGATGGTAATATATCGGGCAGGCTCTAAGAAGCCACACTTTGCACATCACAGGGTTTGCATCAATCCGAACCCTTATAGTGAACCAGAGTCCGATACGCACCGTATTGGTAAATTCCTTTTATATACCTGGTTAAAGGGAATTTACCCTAAGAGTGAGGTTCAGATGGAGTATTATCTTAGCGAAACAAAGCAACGTTCCGACATCATGGTAATACATCCAGATGGAGCGAGATGGGCTTTTGAATTTCAGTGTTCAAAAATTACCGGTGCTCTTTGGCTAGAGCGACACATGCTTTATGAATCGGCAAACGTCCAAGATTTTTGGATTCTTAACCATCAGATTGTTCGTTCAGTCGATGATAATAATATTCGATTTATTGGTTTGGAGGATTCAATTTACAAAAAGCAAAGTTACTTAGCTTATCTAGATGTACCGAATGAAAGAGTTAGGATACTTGCTGGTATAGGTACCTACAGATTTAAATCCTTCCAATCAACCTTAGACGAAATGTATATACACGATCATAGGTTATGGATAAAAGAGTATTCTGACTTTTTTGAATGGATAGATCGAGAAAAAGAGGAACATCAACGGAATAAAATAGAAAAGGCTCGGCAAAAGGCAATCAATGAGGAAATCACAGCTAGGCGAGAACAGATTGAGAATGAAAAAAAACAGAGGGACATGAAAATTTATTATCGAGATATCCTTTCTGAACGTATTGCGCTCACAAAGAATATGACGGAAAAAGAGAAAACAATATTCCTACGTCTAACGAAAAAATACAATATCATCCCAGAGAATTTTCCCGCGATGCTACATGTAGAGGTTCAATATTCTGATTTAATTAAGACCCCAAAGCAAATGTGGCAGTTATGGGTGTTTGATGACATCATTAGTCAGTGGGATTATTTCATCCGGAAAAACAAAGATCCGAAGGTATGGTTAGATAATACTAAAAATAGATTCATGAAACTTAAGGAAAACGGGTTTCTTCGTATAAAATTCAATTCTAATGAGCGCGCGAACTACATTTTCACACTTTATAATTATATTGAGCGATTAAATGAATGTGGTGTATTAGAGAATTTAGGGAGTACAACTGTGAAATATCAACGAATTCGCGCCAATCATCTGCCTTTACTTAATTCTCATAGAGAAAATATACTTCTTAAGATGTATCTGGAGGGGTATCAACACGAGAGTGTAGCTACAATCGGACAACAGTTTATGGAATCCATGTGGACTGTCCAGGATAGAAGTAACAAAGTTCTATCATCACATGATATTCTTAAGCCATCAAACATCTTAACAGTAGCTAGGAGCGAGGTCAGCACAACCAGCAAACACGGTGTTAGAGATGATGGAACTAGGCTAATAACTGATAAGGTTGTAATTCTGAAGATCATTGATGAAGTTCGTGTCATGTCAAAGGTGAGCGAGCTGCCACTAAACATCATCTTCATGCTTGAGAACAAATGCCGCAGTATTATACGATCATATCTTCTGTGTGAGCACATGACAGAATCTAATTTCATTTATCTAAGTGAGGTACTAAGCGAAGCACAAAAATATATTCTGTCATGGGAAAATAAAATCCCAGACTGAAACTGTCATTAATCTAACTTAAGATCGTTAAACAAACACGAATATGCTAAGTTATGATAATATTGGCAATAGATATAATCTCAAAGAAAATACATAAATCATGTTGTTATACGATGTTATTGGATTAGAGTGTCTATGATCTGTAGATAGACGCCCAGATCTGTAAAACTTACAGAAATCGAGTTCTACATGTATGGCGAGTAAAAATCCATCCAGCAGGAATATTGATACTTGGACAAGCATAATGACGGATTGTATTGTAGGTGAGAACAGGGAGCTGAAATATTGGATAACTTAATTAAAATAGACTATGTAACAGATATCTTTTATCTTGGGTTAGAAGATGATGATTGTCATATCTTAATTGATGAAGTGGAATACGGTACGTGGGATGAGTTTGATCAAATTAATCTTGAATTCGAGAAACCTCGTTACCGCAATGTTCGTGAAAAGCTTGGACTTATTTTAGAACTGATCCAACACAGTGATCAAGTTCAATATACATTTCCTCCGAGAACCAAGCATGAAATGAATGGTGGGGTTAAGATTGCATCACGTCGGGGAGCCCGCCTTCAAGAAGTGGAAGTATTTAATCTCTATTTTCGTTTTCGCTCTCATTTAGCAGGTGATGGAATTGCACTTATGTATAAGTCTCCTTCTTCTCCAAAAGAACGGATTATTCTTTTGCCTGATGATACCGAACAAAGGTATATTGAAGAGCAGCAACTCTACCTGAAAGAAGCTAGATCTCTTATTTTAAAAGGACAAATGGATACAGATGAACAGAATAATTTGCTCGAAAATCTCAGGTTGTTGAATGTCCACGAGCGCTGCGCTCAATCGCTAGAACATGAATTTGGCCATGTTCTTAACGTTCGTGAGTTCGAATCATTAAAAATAACACCTAATGATGTGATTTTGATCTATAAGTGGTTTCAAAATACAGGGTATATGTTTAATGTTGATAAACGGTTCCCAGATTTCGGAGGCCTTTTAGTAGAGGATAAACTTCACGTTTTAAAAGAGGCACTCGTGGAGGATTACCGGATATCATTGAATATGGCATCTGAACGTGGTAAATTTATATTACCCAATAAATATTGTTTTTCGGGTGATTTCCAAAATCCAGACTTATTAAAAGAGGGAGTGGATCTTATGAAACGCATGTTGAATAATCAAATAACTTCTCAAGCGCGTCGGCCCGCATCCTCGTCGGATTTTGATTCCATCACCGCATTTCATGCAGTCGTTGATCGACGAAAAAAGAAAAAATGGGTAGCCGGTACGAAGTCCTTAACAGAAGATATCATTCAACGTGATTTGGAGGAACTTGAACGTTCGTCTCTAAACCAGGTTGCAGTAACGAGATTATAGAGAAAAAAGCCATCCATACGGATGGCTTTTTCGTTCATTTACACTTCATCAGAAGTGATATACCTGTATTCAATGTTCTCAAAGTCAGCTCCAGCCTGCTGTAGAGCTTCTAAAATCATTGTATGTAATTTATCTTTCATCCAGTTAGATACAAATTCGTTCTGAGCATATACCGTGTACGCTAATCCTTTTTTGATACAAAAGGAACCTTTAAGCCACGTATCATATGATGGCTTGGTCATTCTCTTACTCATTATCTCAAGCGCTGCGTTCCAAATAAGCTTATCATCTTCAGTTATACTCTTCTCTAGCATCTTAATCTGGATTTGCATCTCATTATCCAGCTCAAGGGGAGTTTTTCGTTTTCGTACAACAGTTCCAGTACTAATAACATCCTCATATACCTCGCTATAATCGATAGCTGGGTCCAGATCAAGAATCTGATCAAACTGCTCTGTAATGGATTGCATGTATCGATCGTGATCAAGCTTTAATTCTGCCGGCAGCTGCTCATAAAGATCCATAGGGAGGAGGGGGACCTTTTTTCTCACCTTGAACAGAGGGCTTTCTTCCATATTGTTCTTGTCTGCATTCTGAACGTTAAACATGAGAACAAAACCATAGTTTTCAAGGATAGTCATATATTTTTTTACTGTATTCCGGCTTTTATTCATCTTTTGAGAGATGAGGTTGAGGTCTGGCCAACAGTAATCCTTGTCACCATAACAATAACGTTTGAGATGCCCATAGAGAGCGATACCTTCTGCAGATAAAAAATGACCCCAGTAATCGAATATGTAGTTACTAATTATTGTCATGTGACCGTCTACGTAGGGGATGGCTTGCCCGTGTTTATCTAATGAAAAACGTTTCACTTCATCTTCAGTGATATAGATCTTTTCAATCTCTTTTTGCATATAGATTTGATCTGCATTTCCAACTCTACGGATTTTTGATTCCTCAGCACCTGTTTGACGATAACGATAGTAGCTTAGCTTATAATTCGTACCCTTAAGGTTCCTTTCAAGCATAAAAAAACTCTCCTTTTACGTCCCTAAAAAAAGGCAACATTGAAGAAGAGTAGGCACTTCACTTTTCAAAAAGTCTGTGATAGAATAAAATCACAAATACTAATAAGTGAAGTTCCTATTCCTCTAACATTTATTCTCGACGCTTGGCGGCCGCAGAGATTAAATGTACTCGCGATAGGGACTTTTTTTCTATTTATTTTACTCATATATTTGGTAGCAGCTAAAACATTTTCATCAAAAATTGATACTCTGGTTAAACTGAAAAAACACACAATTAAAATTGTGTGCGACAAAATAAAGGGTTAAAAATCTTCCATTTTTTATAAATGGATAGACCTATCCCTAGTCTTGCACGCACTTCGAATATAGCATAATATTTTTTTTCAGTAAAGAGAATTTTGGAAGAATTAATCGAATGGCGCCACTTGCTATGAGTGTGATGTTATGCTAAAATTTGATTAAACCTTATATGCACGCAATGAGCACCCCAGCTTAGGAAACCTTCCGAAGTTGGGGTGCTCTTTTTTTTGCCCTAGTATTATCTGTTTACCCGAATCTGATCTGGTGCTATAATCTAAACATTACGAAATCAATTTATTTTCTTCGCAGTCCGATATCAGCGAAGAGTGGGATGCCGAGAGGCGATAGGTAAAATAATGGACGCTATAAGGCCATACGCTATAAGTATGTCCTTTTTTTGATGCCCGTTATGAACCTGAAGACACATTTCTTATGAAATGTGTCTTTTTTTATGCTTTCCAGACCTTTGGATGCAATCCTGGAAAACGTTATAAATCTAAAACTGGGTTTAATCTTAGATTCTTACTCTGTATGAAAGCTCTATCTCTCTTGGCGGGAGAGGCAGCGGATTACGGTGTACTCTCTGAAGGCAAAAAAATATTAGTGATAGAAAGGCAACAGGAATTGAATTTAAAAATAGGAGGGGAACATAAAAATGAAATTACGTAGCCTTCGTAAGCAACCTGGATGGTACGAGATACAGTCAGTATGTCCGATCTGCGGCCATGAAGGATGGTGTGCCATTAACCATGAACAAACCATCGTGCGCTGTATGCGGGTACCTTCTGATGATTATATTGATACGACTATGGGACGTCAGTATAAGCATTATCTTGATCCGGATGCACTTCCTAAGACGAATGTGGAGATTATGTATGATGAGTCGATAGACAAAAAATCTAATTCTCACCTGAATGCGGTTTATCGCACGATGATCGAAGAAATGTCTCTGTCGAGTGATCATCTCTATCATCTACGTAATGTCCGCCAGTTCTCTGATAAGGAGATCCAGCTAAGACAATACCGGACAATGCCAAGTACGAATAGACATAAAATTGCTAAAGCTGTAATCAATCGTGTGAGTGATCAGAATGATTTATTAGGCGTTCCTGGCTTTTTCGCTAAAAAAGGAACCTATGGTTCTTATTGGACTATGGCTGGAGCTGCTGGGCTAATGATTCCGTTCCGATCGATAACAAATGAAATTACAGGCTGGCAAATTCGTGTAGATGATCCACCGCTTGAACTCGTTATGGAAGGTGCGATTAAGGGCGAAATCATGAAGGAACTAGAACCTAATCAATTTGGGATGCGGCGTGCTAGATGCAAACTCTATGTTCGGGGTAAAGAGCTAGAAGTCATCCTTACAGAAAAGGACAAGAAAGAATGTTATTCAAAATCGAAGCAATTTGTATTCAGTGTTGTACTCAAGCAAGGTCTGCGGTACTGGTGGTGGAGTAGCGGTTCCAAGAAAAACGGTTCCTCTATCGGTAATCCGCTCCCTTATCATCTAGCCTTGCCGACTCCATGTCTTCCGTACTGGAACATTGGAGAAATGCCAACCGACATTATAGATTGCTCTGAAGTATGGATAACTGAAGGTCCGATAAAAGCTGATAAAGGGGCTGAAGCTTTACTCAAACCTTTTATAGGACTTCCCGGGATAGGAACCTACAGTTTGATCTTGGATGTATTGAAAGAGCTGGGATGCAAACATATAGTGATTGCATTTGATGCCGACATTGTTACCACACCACAGGTACAACAGACACTAGGACTATGCGCAGAATTTTTTGCAAAGAACACAGATATGTCTTTAAGCCTAGCCATGTGGGATATAACTTTAGGCAAGGGAATCGACGATCTCGTTGACAATGGCTATTTGCCTCAGTTGACCGCGATGATTGAATAAATTGAATTAGTG
>NZ_CP168132.1:0-19443 GCF_041956825.1 Paenibacillus sp. RS8
AATCCCGATTCTTTTTCTTTATATGCCCAACGTGAACCAACTAAGTATGAACATATGGAAGAAATTCGACAGGTATATGGATTCCGGAATTTTTCTGTAAGTACATATCGGGAATTAGCTCAATATCTTTTGAAACATGCTCTTCAAAATGGCAATTCTATGTATCTACTTCGAACTGTTCAAGAAGAACTTAGGAATCGAAAAATAATTCTTCCTGGAATGACTACAATTGAGCGACTTGTGTGGGAAACCCGTCGTAGGGCAGAGGAAAAGATTTTTAAATCCTTAACTGCCACTCTTTCACTGTGGCAAAAACATAAATTGGATAAACTTATAGATCCCTTTGTGGAAAGCAGGAAAACCCCATTAGCATGGTTGAGAGAACTCCCCGGTCAGTCATCACCTGATGCCTTTCTAAAAGTAATAGAGCGTTTAGAATATATTCGAGAGTTGAAACTTCCATTAAACCTAAATGAAGTTCATCCTAATCGGTTACTACAATTATCTCGCATTGGGGCACGTTATGAACCCCATTCGTTTCGTAGATTTAAAGAAAATAAGAAATATACCATTCTTGTAGCATACTTAGTAACTCTAAGTCAGGATTTAATTGACCAAGCAATTGAAATTCATGATCGGCAAATGATGATTTTACAATCGAAAGGTCGTAAAACACAAGAGGGAATGCAAAAGGAAAATGGAAAAGCAGTTAATGAAAAAGTTGTTCATTTTGCAGATATTGGAGCTGCACTTATTCAAGCACGAGATGAAGGACTTGATCCATTTAGCACCATTGAAAAGGTAATGCCTTGGGATAAAATCGTTACTTCTGTTGAAGAAGCGAAAAAATTAGCCCGCCCAATGGATTATGATTATCTTGATTTGCTAGAGAATCGATTTACTTATCTGAGAAAGTATACCCCTGCTCTTTTAAAATCATTAGAATTTCGTTCTACAAAAGCAGCAGAACCATTATTACGTGCATTAAAAACATTAAACGGGATGAATGAATCCGGAAAAAGAAAAGTACCAGATGGAGCTCCATTAGATTTCGTCCCAAAACGATGGCAAAAGCATGTATACGATGAGGAAGGAACAATTAATCGACATTATTATGAAATGGCTGCCCTTACGGAATTAAAAAATCATATTCGTTCAGGAGACGTATCTGTAGTCGGCAGTAGGCTTCATAAAGACTTTGAGGAGTACCTTGTTCCCAAAGATGAATGGACAACGACCATTCTTAAAGAAACTAGACTGGCAGTTCGTTCATCAGCAGAGGAATATCTTGAGGATAGAAGGAAAGCCCTAGCTGAACGCTTTACATGGGTTTCAAATAACCTTGATAATCTTGAAGGAGTAAATATAGATAAAGCAAAACTTAGAGTAGATCGTTTGGAAAAGGATAGTCCAGAAGATGCACGAACCTTCAGTTTATCCTTATATAATATGCTCCCAAGAATTAAGCTTACTGATCTTTTAATGGAGGTAGCCCACTGGACAGGTTTTGACGAAATGTTAATACATGCTTCCACTAATCGCCCTCCAAAGGGAGAAGAAAAGGTCATTTTGATGGCTGCGCTTATGGCAATGGGAACGAATATTGGATTGACTAAAATGGCAGATGCTACACCTGGAGTTACTTATCACCAGATGGCCAATGCCGCACAATGGCGATTGTATGATGATGCTATAAATCGAGCACAGGCAACTTTGGTAAATTTTCAACACAAGCTTGCTCTAGCTTCTTATTGGGGAGATGGCACTACATCTTCATCTGACGGAATGCGAGTACAAGTTGGTGTTTCATCGTTGCATGCTGAATCAAATCCTCATTACGGCACCGGAAAGGGTGCAACTATTTATCGGTTTACAAGTGATCAATTTTCCTCGTTTTATACGAAAGTCATTAATACCAATGCAAGAGATGCTGTCCATGTCATCGATGGGTTGCTTCATCATGAAACGGAATTAAATATTGAAGAGCATTTCACAGACACGGCTGGCTATACCGATTCAGTATTCGGATTAAGTCATTTGTTAGGTTTTCGTTTTGCGCCAAGGCTTCGTGACTTAGCTGATTCCAAACTATACACCATTCAAAAGCCAAGTGATTTTCCTGATCTAGAAAAATTACTTCGTGGACGGATTAACACAAAGATTATTCAGGAAAACTTTGATGATGTGCTCCGTTTAGCCCATTCGATTCGAGAAGGAAAAGTGTCTGGATCGCTTATTATGGGGAAATTGGGATCATATGCAAGGCAAAACAAGTTAGCTGCTGCATTACGAGAAATGGGAAGAATCGAAAAAACTATTTTTATTTTGGATTACATATCTAATGAAGCTCTACGTAGGCGTATTCAACGAGGATTGAATAAAGGAGAAGCTATGAATGGCTTGGCAAGAGCCATATTCTTTGGAAAACGAGGGGAGTTACGGGAACGAGGGCTGCAAGATCAACTACAACGTGCTAGTGCTTTAAACATTATAATTAACGCTATTAGTGTATGGAATACCGTATATCTTACCGAAGCAACAAAATTGTTGAAGGAAAAAGGGAATTTTCGAGAAGACTTACTAAAACATATTTCACCATTAGGATGGGAACATATCAATTTTCTTGGGGAATACACCTTTGATATGAAGAAAATAGCAAGCTTACATTCTCTGCGCCCTCTTATTCGATAAAAATATAAGCCGAAAATACCTTAGCGTAGGAAAATTCGGCTTTCTTTATGTCGAAATTTGCTTAACGTATGTTTTGAGCTTTTTGTTGGTAGGACCCCATCTTGGTATTAAAAAAGAGAAAAGCACTGATCTTTATGTCCCTGTGACTTTTCTAGAAAGAAAAAATGTTTACCCAGGAATGAAGATGGTTGTAGTGGATGAACTTGAGATTTCACCGGAATAATAATTTATTATTGTTAGAAGTCGCTGGGATACCCAACGGCTTTTTTAGTTTTTAGAAGTTGAACTGAATCGCTTGTATAAAGGTGACTTGGAAGATTATAATAAATTCATTACGAAACATACTAATTTTCTTTGCCGCTAACTTTCGGCAGAGTTGGAGAATCTGTAAGATCCTAAGATCTGCAGAACAGAAATTGGATTGGAATAACTTATTTGTTCTAATCAAACCAAGGATATTCCAGGATGACTGGATTATAAAGATTTAGACAGGAGTCGTTACTTCATGCTTGTTTAAGCATGTTAAGTACAGGCTTTTTTTATTGCTTAGAGGTCTTGAAGACCTTTTAAAAATAGATTTTCTAGGGAGCCTGAAATGAATGAGGTGGCGATGCCATCCTTCATTTCAGGCTTTTTTTGTGGATTTAAACAAAACTAAAGGAGGATTTAGAAATGGAAAATGAAGCAGATGTTTACATGAAGCAGGTCAGAAAATTCCTTCATGTAATAAAAGATCAATTAATTGAGCTACGGCAGCTGTGCAGCTCGCATGAGGTTGGTTCAAGAGAAAATGATCAGATTTCAGAGATCATAAAGCACTTACAGCAAGAAGAGGAACGGTTTTCTCTAATTTTTCGCTCTCATATGAGTCGCAAAATAAAGAGAACAATTCAGGAACATAGAGAATCTCAGGAAGCTCAAAAAAAGCCGGCATTACGCCTGGTTAAGTAATGACTTGAATAGTAGCCGGTGATCCGGCTACTACAGTTATTTTTGGAAATGTTCATAGAGACTAAGGTCAATATACCTTCACCCCAAAGTCGCTTGCGACTGCTGGATTGACTGCAAAAGTGAAGGTGCAGCTTACCGTTTCGCCGGACGGTAGTTCGCTACATAATCGGCACGAAGGTGATTCGACCCGTAGGGTCGGCCGCGTAGCGGCATGTGTTAGTAGCAGGATCGCCGGGAGTCGAATGCGAAGGCATTCGCCCCGTAGGGGAATGACTCCACAAATAGTACTCATAGCACACTGTGAATACGTTGGCTAAGTACAGCCAAACTGTAGAGCTCGAAGCGTCGCTTTCTCTCTGCTACCTTTCCTTTTAAGGAAAAGGTAGCAGAGAGAAAGCGACGCCGCGCAAACCGCGCACGCTTACAGCCACAAGGGATTAAACGCCTTTTGACGCTTTCTCGCTAGCGAGAAAGTGGCGAAAACAATCCCTTTTGAAACTAGGTGAAGTCTGCTTTCAGCAGGAGAAAGGTCGCTACGCGCTGCGCGCGTGTACCTGCTGCAGACACTCAGGATTTTCAATCCTTCGGTCTTCGCAGGTCTGCAGGGGGAAAGGAAAGGAGAAGTGTGAAGGATGGACATTGACTCACAGGTAACGCTACGAAGGATCTCGCAGCTGCAGGCGCATCCGGATAATGAAGTGTACAACTCCGGATTGACGGCCAGAGAAGAAGCAGCACTGAAAGCCAGTATTGCCGAACACGGCATCCAGGAAGCTCTTTTAATCCGGCCAGATGGAACAATCGTTAGCGGCCATCAGCGCGCTCGCATAGCGACCGCGCTAGGGATCGTCGAAGCGCCGGTCCGGATGGTAGAGTGCACAGATCCCGAAGCCATCTATTTACTGGTGGCCATGAATGAAGCCAGGCGCGGTGAAGAAAAGGATCTCATGAAGAAGGCCCGGCGCGTGCAACTGCTCTATGAGAGATGGGGAATTCGACCAGGGCGTAAAAGTGTGCAGGATGCACACTTTAGCCGGCATGACGTGGCCAAGTCGCTGAAATTGGATGATAGCAGCGTTCGAAGACTGCTTAAGTTGCTGTATCTGATTCCGGAGCTGCAGGAGGAGGTGTCCAAACAGACCATAGGCTTGATTGCAGCAAACAAGATTGCAGCGCTCGATAAGGAGAAGCAGAGTGAGTTTCTAGCAGCGTACAGGAAAGCCGGTGGAAACCTGCAGACTGTCGCCATTGAAAAAATCATCACGCAGCTGGATACGTCTCCGGATCTACAGGCCATCCGGAGAGAAAAACAAAAGCGAGTGGTAAACGGGAAAGTGGAGAGGATCAAAAAGGATTTAACGTGGTTAACGACGGTACCGGTGGATGATGAAGAGCGCCAGGAGCTAGGGAAAATGCTAAGAGCCTATGCAGGATACCTGGGCGTAAAAGGGGGGCCGGATGGGGAAATCAACGATTGAGGTCCAGGTTGAGACCAGGATTAAATCTTTTGGTCTTCACAGGCCATAGGGGAAGGTGGGATAAAGATGGCTAATTTTGATATTGGTAGCTGCGATTTCTGTTATGAGGATAATCGGATTTTAAAGCGACATTACGATAAATGGGGGGATCACATCTTAGATAGTTGCATGCATGGTTGCGATAGCCAGTTAAGTGATGCAAACCGGTTATCTAGGGGGTTGTGGTTTAGTGTGCTTGAGCTCAAGCGTTTGGAAGTGTCGTATATCGACAGCCTTTGGCATGTGATTTGTGTAGATTCACAAGGCAAACAGTTTGATCGTCGGTTAAGACGATTTAACAGCGAGTCACCAGAAAGTCTTAAAAGGGCTATAGAAGACTGTACGTCCTACATTGAGCTAAGTAAATTGCAGTTGAGTATTCATTATGACTAGGGGGGCAAAGCTTGGGGAAATCGACGATCGAGGTTCAGGTAGAGAAGATCTTCAAGCACACTAGACAAGGGAGCTTTGGAACACGGGATCGCTACAAGGATAGCTGCATGATGTTTGTTCGCTTCTGTATGGAGCGTTTTAAGATGCAGAACATCCGAAATATTCACGATAAGCATGTGAGCGCCTTTATCCAGGATCGCCAGAAGACCGGCACCGCGCCATCGACAATTAAAGGCGATTTGAGCGCGCTACGCTATATGCATGATCAGATCCAGAAGCCGCGGTATCAACTCTCAGATAATAAAGAACTACAGAAGCAGTATGATTTGAAGCTTGTTGAAACATCACCGATTAATGGAAACCGTGGCTGGACGCAGGAAGAGTATACGGCAATGCTACAGGTAGCAAGAGAGCAGAAACAACAAAATGTGGAAGACTGCATGATTTTGGCGCGAACAATGGGATTACGCATTACAGAGGCTGGGGCTGTCAGCCGCGCTCAGGCCGAGCATGCGCTACGTACAGGTATTTACCTTGTTAAAGGAGAGGCAAAGAACGGAAAGCACCGAGAGGTGCCTCTGAGTGCGTCTGGAAAGGTGATATTTGAACGGAGACTGCTAAACACTGAGCGCGGAGAGCGATTGTTCATTCGAAAGGGCGAGAAAACGCACCAGGTTGTCAATCGAATGGAGAAGTTTATTGAACATCACCGGAAGAAGGTAGTCACCGAAGAAGGGATGAAGATCCGAACGGACAAGCGCGATGGATCAGCTCGTGAGCTCACGTTTCATGGGCTACGTTATAACTACGTCCAGGAGCGAGTTGATCAAGAATTGAAACGTGGATTCAATCTGGATCAGGCTTCTTTAATCGTTAGTCGGGAAGTTGGCCATGAGCGCATCGATGTGATCAAAATTTATATGGGGTAGCTCTCAGTTTTGAAGTTCAATTAAAAGTTCAACAGTAGCTTTTGGGATTTCTTTAGATTCTTTATAGAGGGAAAGCAAGAAGGAAATTGTATCTGTATCATTCTTTAGCTTCAACTGTTCTTTAACAATATTAAATTCATCTTTTATTGATTCTTCAATCATTGCTGATTTTCTACTCATTATTAAACCCTCCATTCTTTTAAAAGTATAACTTTCAAAGCATGCAAAATCAATACTGATGAATTCAAAAAAAGAACTATGAATTCAAAAGTATTTACTTTGAATTCAAAAAGTGCTAATATGAATTCATAAAAGGAAAAGGAGAGGATTTGAAATGTTAAATAAATATTTTGTCTTAATTGAAAAAGACTTTGGTGAAAACAATGTGGTGGCTTACGTTCCTGAGTTACGTCTTAGTGCGGTAGGTGACACTGAAGAGGAACTTATGGAGAATCTGAAGGACACCATTAAAATGGCGGAGGAAGCTAATGAGGATCTCCCTAAGTTTGAATTTTCTGTATCAACAGTCGCATTTATGAAAGGGGGTGTGTAATGTGGATCTAGCATTCCTAGAAAAGAAAACTTCTTCTGTTATGGCGGCTGAAATCAAAGCCTTAATAGTTGAGTTCCAAGAACAAATTGAGAATTTGAACATTGAGCAAATGCAGGAATGGGTTATAGTGAAGTTTGTACTGGGTGATAACGGATTTTGCTATCAATACAATCGTAATACCGGAGAGTATGATAATTGGTTTATGCCATTAGATTTTATAGGGTACTTTTCAAAAATTATCGTTGGACATGCTTTGAAAAAGAAGGGGGGAGCAATCAATCAATGAAAAATACATGGATTAAAGGCATTAAGGGTTTAATGGCAGCCGCACTCCTGGTTGCTGCATTAGGGGGATCGGTGGGAACGGCAGGAGCTACAGCAGCCGATACAGCGCCATCCATGAAGGACAACCTCTCCAAGTATGGATTAGTAAAGGATGTAGAGCTGCCAGTTACGGTTACGGCGGGAGGGCTGAGCTATACGTTGGAGAAGATCATGATTTTCGATAGCGCAGCGCCTACGGTGCAGCCATTGATCAAAAAATATGGGTATCCGAGCCTTGGTGTTGCGGAGCTACACAAGTTCTATAAATACTTCATTTGGACAAAGATCACGATTGAAAACACAGGGAAAACAACCATTCAGCAGAGAAGCGTCAGTCCTGAAGATAAATGGTTCTTATCCTTTACGGACGGCGCTGATCCGAAATCTACTCGTTCACTCATGCCGCGGCTCGTAGCTGATCAAATAAACAACACAGAAGCGCTCTATGACTTTGTTTTGAAGCCTGGCAAGAAATTATCGACTTATCAAGCATTTACGTATAGTGGAACGGATTTTGACCAACTCAAAATTGCACTTGCTGTCAATGGCAGCACCGCAGAGAAATATGTAGCATTCAAATAAAACAAATAGGAGATAGAGACATGAAAAATACATGGATTAAAGGTTTTTTAGCAATCGTTATTCTGTTGGCCACATTTGGAGGATCGGTTGGATCGGCGGGAGCTACCGCCAACACAGTCAAACCGGTGATGGACAACCTCTCCAAGTATGGGCTGAAAAAGGATGTGGATCTGCCAGTAACGGTAACAGCCGGAGGGTTGAGCTACACATTGGAGAAAATCATGATTTTTGATGCAAAGTCGAAGGATGCTCAGGCTCTTGCAAAGAAATATGGCTACGATCTGGAAGGTTCTAAGTATTTCATTTGGACAAAGATCACCGTGGATAATAAGAGTGGGAACACTGTTCAAAGAAATATTAAAGATTTGAGTAACAAGTGGCGTCTGAATTTTGGGGATTTGGCTAAAGGAGAAGCTTCAGCAGCTATGCCAGGTAAGTTGGATGATTCCGTAAATAATAAAGAGGCTTTATGGACATGGGTATTGAAGCCAGGGCAAAAGCTTAGCACATATCAAGGATTCCGTTACAGCGGCGACTTTAAGCACTTCGTGATATGGCTAGATAACAAAGGGACTTCTGCTACGAAATACATTGTGGAGTTGAAAGAGTAGGGGCTGAAATGAAAAATAAAAATCTTTGGATTGTAACTTTTCTATCTGCTTGCCTACTACTGTTACCAACAACGACTTACTCCGCGCAAGCCACAGATTTCAAGCAAGGCACGGTAAGTGTGCCCCTGACTACAGGATTAACAGGATCGGGTAATAGCGCAAAAACCTATTACCTTGATCTGCCCAGTGGAGTTACCAGTTCTTCCATAAGGTCAGGAACGCTCAAATATTCTGGAAACAATAGTGTTGTGGGAGGTATTACCGTTGAAAATGGGAAGATCAAACTCACGCTGAAAGGGAATGTAAAAGAAGAAACCTTTCCAGTAACGGGAATGGACGATAATGTTAACAAACCTTTTGTGACCACCCCCGGCAATTCCATCTGGCGCTATGCGGACGGTCGAAGATGGCAGATTAACGATTACAAAGAGGACAAGGGCATAAATGAAAGCTATAACGTTAATGCAACTGATTATAGTACACCATCTGAAACACCACCGAAAAGAACGGTTACGACCAAATCTGATCCGGTAAATCCAAGCGCAGCAACGTGGTATAAATCGGATCAAACTCCTGTCCCTTATAGTAGTGTGATTCAATCTAGTATTAAACTTCATCCGCTGGATCTTTTAGATGATCCGGGAAAAGCCAGGGTGAAGAATAATAGGTTTCTAATTACGTATACAGTACCATCTAAGAACAGAGTATTAGAAGAAGTATCTGAAGGATTTGGGAAAGGTGGACATGCGAAAGGTTGGCTTTATTACGTCACCCTGCCATACTACTTCGAAGCAGATGCCAAAGTAACTTCTTACAGCTACGCCGGAAATGTCTCCTTTGATTATACGTTGCCCGATGAGGCGACTTTGAACGGTACTGCAACGCTGGAAAAGCCAAGTCCCAATCCGATCAAACTCAACGGTGCTAAAGTCGATGTGAAAATTCGAGTCAAAGGCGAGCTGCTAGGCTATACGGATACATCTAACATCGACGAATGGGTATTTTATGCCAAGGAAAAGAACGGCACCGCAAAGGCAGATATGAAAAAAGACTATTCAAAAGTGTTGACTACTTCAAAAGATTTTGATTTTGTAATCCCGGGCAGTCGAGTGGTGAGTGATAACTTTAAGCAAGATTATTCCCTGACGGTCGTTATCCGGTTCAAGAAGCCGGTCATAACAAAGACCGGAACAATAACGTCTTTGGAGCAAAAAATGGAAGTATCAGCCGGGGTGTATAAAAAAGATATCCCGATTGATTTCCCCACTGTCCCAAACAAACCTACAAAACCTGAAGGTAAACCACCTATTGCACGGATTAGTGCCCCTAAATATATCAAAGCCGGGGACGACATGATGGTGTACGGTGGAGCTTCCTCCGATCCGGACGGGTATATTACAGATTATGCTTGGGGTACAGATGGAGCACAAGGAAAAATCGGCAATACCGCAAGAGGCTATGTTTGGTATACCCGGGATCAGGTTGGAGAGACCTTTCCAATTGGCCTGACAGTCGTGGATAATGACGGCCTGTTCGGAAGCACCAGTACGGAGGTTACGGTTATTGAACCAAAACCAGCGGCCAGTATTTCCATTTCAGGAACACTGAAGCAGAACCGGAAGACAACACTTACCAACTACAGTCAAAGCCCAACAAGGTTTCCCCTAATTAAGTCTAAAACCCAGGTTACAATTAGCGCGGTCAGCGGTGGCACCAATGCGGACATCAAGTTCAGCGGAAGCTTGGCCGAACTGGAGAGCAAGGATGTACTGTTCCGGAAGCCAGGGAAATACAAAGCAACCATTCACGTCGAAAATACAGCCGGTTATGCGGATGACAGTGAAATCACCTTTGATATCATTCCTGATGAAGCCCCATCGGTATATTTCACAGCTCCAGGAAAAAGGTATAGGGATCCTGAAAAGGGAAACAAAGCGATTTTTGCAATCAACGATATGTCGTTTTCAACAGACAAGGATCCTATAGCTCGACGCATATGGGAGTACCGTTATGACTCTAATAATAACGGGAGTTTTACAGATGAGTCCTGGGTGATCTTTAGTAATGAAAATAAAAGTGAACTGGATCTAGAGGTGATAGAGGTCGGGAAGTATGAAATCCGACTAACGGTGGTTGAAGAGTTTGGTCAACCAACCATTGAAGATTTTGTCACTGAAGCCGACCGTCGTTCTGCAGATTCATACACCGATTCGATGAAGCAACCCTTAATTCAGCGGACGGTAGAGGTATTGAACCGAGCGCCAGAAGTGGATTGGGAAACGTAAGACTAAAAGCAGCCCTGTTCAGGGGCTGCTTCTTTGTGCCGGCATTGAACAGCTTAGCTAAACCGAACTTCCAAATTGGAACTTCGAAGCTCCAATTTGGAAGTTCGAAGTTCCAAGTAACGCAAAAAGACCCCTTTCGGGGTCTCTGTAAACGGATCAGAGCAGGGCGGCGGAACTTGACTGCTCAATTTACTAATACGTTATTGAATAGCTGACCAAATTGCTCTGCCCGTAATTATTTGCGTTAGTAACATTCTGAGGAATACTTCTGAGACCGAAATAAATGTCAAACCAATACAGGCTCCGATTATTCTCGTTATAAACTTCACCCATATCTTCGAC
Source organism: Paenibacillus sp. RS8 (assembly GCF_041956825.1). Taxonomy (NCBI): domain Bacteria; kingdom Bacillati; phylum Bacillota; class Bacilli; order Caryophanales; family Paenibacillaceae; genus Paenibacillus; species Paenibacillus sp. RS8. The sequence goes on from NZ_CP168132.1 coordinate 11,179, forward strand.
TTTGAAATAGGTAGCAGTCATACCAGGAGCTAGTTGAACAGGAGAATCTGCAACAATATAACTTCCAAAAGGAAAAATTGTTCCGGATGTTGGAACGTTAAAAGTTTTCGGATGCACTGCTGCGGTAATATAAGCCGTAGGGATTGTTCCGTGAAAGGTTCTAGCCCCAGAATTAGCAAGATAGGCTGTGGTATTTTGATTGTTATAATGATATGTTGCTGCGTCCGCAACAGTTGAAACAGAACTTGCTAATAATAAACCAACCATAGAGGCTTTTAATATTTTTTTCATTTTATTTTCCTCCCAAATTATTTATTTGAAACCCGTCCTGTATATTCTCCTGTAACAGCATCAAAATAAATTTTTGTTAATTTACCCTCGGAAAGACCGACAACTCCAATGAATGTCTTGATGTTATCTCTAGTTAATAAAAAGTGATAACCTATCGCCCAATCCGTACCTGGCTGTAAATCAAACATATTTTTTGCAGTAGCTAGCACGTCAGGTGAATCAATTTTTATACTGTCTATGGAAATAGCTTGATTTATTTTGAATGTTTGCTTTATTTCAGAAGATGTGTTTATTTTTCCTTTTTGAATATTAATAATTAATGCTTCTCCTGTTTGGACATCCCCAAAAACCATATTCCAATTTTTTCTTTTTCCATCAGCACCTTCACTTGGATTCGCATTGCTTGGATCATCTACACTTGTAACATCTATTAAGCTAGCCTTAGGATTCCAATTCTGAGCAAACTCCCCTCCCTTTTTGATAGCTTCTATTAATGAAATCTCTTGTTGGTTCGATGATGATCGCGAATCGCTATTCCAAAACAGATAAAATGATAATGCGACTAGAAAGCAAATTATCAAAACTACTAGCTTTTTCATATACGCTACTCTCCAAAAATGTTATCTATAGACTACATATTTCGATTCAAATATGGATTACCCTTCTTTTTATTCCAAATAATTGTATTTTTCATATTAATTGAATACACGTAGTATTTAATTTTTGATGAAATGTGCCAGACATCTGTACAAAACCCCTGATTTTGTGCGGATGTCTGAAGCCTTGAGGAACTAACTTGCCACGAAAAATGGAGCAATCCGGAGAAAAACAAAAATCGGCCCTGTCGCAAACAATGCGAACAGAGGCCGATTTTTTATTATTATTCAAGAATGAGAAATCGGCTTTAAAGGCCGATTTTGGAGGAATATCAGGTTTGCAATTTTCTTAAATGTTGGTTGCAAATTTAGGCTTACAGATAACTTCAACCTGTAAACGGGTTATGCCTTGGTCAAGAGCAATCAGATACTTCGTGTAGCCATCGTATAAAGTTAATTTTCCATTGTTAGGATATACAAGCACGCCAGTTAGATCCGGGTTTACTTGGTATTCCTCAAGTTTTGCAAGCATTTTATTGGGATTAGGCTCAGCAAAGGAGTCCGGTATATCGATCTCCTCGATGGGAATGTCATAGGTAAATGACATTAAAGCCCGTAAAGCTCTTTTTTCTGCTTGAATAAGGGAGATCTTCTCAGCAGCTTCTTTCTTAATAAGTTTGACTCTATCAGCGGCTTCTTTTTGAATAAGATTAATTTTCTCATGAGCTTCTTTTCTAGTAAGAGTAGCATTCTCAATACGTTTTTCACGATTTGAGCGTAGATCAATTTCTTCAGCCAACTTTTTGGAAAGATCATAGGCAATCATTGCAATTTCGCCATCAATGAGTGACATTGGAATATCTAATGATAATACTCCCTTTGCTTCTAATTTTTCCCCTACTAATAAATCGAAAGACTCTCCTGAAAATACTGAATTAAAGACCTTTTGGCGTACTAACACTGATAACTCTATGGTTGAAAATATGGATGAACTGAAGATAGATAGATTAGAATGTGATTTTTCACTCTGTGCTTCAACTTCAAGGCATATTAGTGGTTTTCCATCCAGTTTTACTTCATGAACTCTTTTAATAATTCCTTGAATCCCCAATTTAATAGCCATACTCCATTATTCATCCCCTTTCAAAGTACTTATCTGCTACGATTTTATTATGGGCTATTCTACCATTTTATCAGGTCTGAAGGCCGACTTTGAACAAATATTGGGTTTGCTATTTTTCTTTTGGTAGATTCTTCTTTTCGCTAGATTTACAATGTGCTATAGTTAATTCATTAAGTAAAAAACGACAAAAAAAATAAGCTATTGTTTCTAGCGGTTCCAAAGGCCTGCAAGCCAGAGGAACATGCTCCAATCCGTCTAACCACGGTTGAAACAGACACTATCATACAACAACTTATTTTCTGAATATATACCCCTATTCTATCATCCTGAGCCATTGGGTTCAAGAGATTTCCGAGGTATACTTTCATACAATATTAAAAGTTGAAATGATAAGTCCTGATTCTCCCGAAAAGCGCGGAGAATCAGGGCTTTTTTGGTTTCTGGATGTCACGCTGCAGCCTCTTGCTACAGCGAGTTATCATACATAATCGAATTCAATTGCATATCCGCGCTCGATTCCATTTTTTGAAAAATGAGCATCGAGGGCTTGATTTCCTATTGTCTTTTTTAGGAAATAGCCCGTTGAGCCAGCGCAGCTTCGTGGTTTGAGTAACAAAAAAGACAGGAATAACACGTTAAACAACTGTCGATCGTGCGGGAGGGAGCCTCACCCCAAGCGTACGGTTATTTCCGGGTTGCCACGTTCAGCCGTGGCCATTAGCGCGTAACCAGCGCGAAGTGAAGCCGGTCGCCCCCGTTTGCCTTCTGTCGGGATGATAATTGCACGGGCGGGGGAAATGTTGGGCGTGTAGACACATAACCAAAAGCCGAGAGGTGAGTCCAACGTGAGGCAAAACGAAGAGTAACCCAATCAGGATGTGACTCCATCCTGGGAAACGACCGATCCGAAAAAGTACGTGTTACAGGCTCGAAAGAACCTTGCTGGAAACCGTTCAAGGGAGAGCAGAGCACGGTTTGAGAAGCTATTGTGTGCTGTGGTGGCAGACTGGTCATAGGATCCGTAACCAGTCCGAGAAATCGAAGCAATAGGCGCTATAGAGCGCGTGGCGGAAACAATTACACGGGAGCCGTTCCCCGATGCGTGACGGCCGATCCAGAGCGATGTAACGCTTGCCTTATCCCGTTTTAACTTTGTACGGGATAAGGTGAACTGTGTCCACCTCGCACGAACCAGTGTGTCCCGTGCCGCCTTTGGCGTCAAGCTAAAATTGACACAGTTTACCGTTAATGTAGGGGCGGGCGAGGGGAGAATGTTTAAATCTAAAGGCTCGCGTAGCGAGGTACCCTTTTTCAAAGGTTTGTGGATAAGCTTTGGTAGAACCTTTAAATATCCACAGTAGCAACGGTCTGGATGGTATACAATGAAGTTTCGCTATTGAGAAATAGTCATGCTATGAAAAATTATAAATAGTGAGTGAGCAGGCAGTTTAGGCGGTTCACATAGCCGTGAAGTGAACGATTGTGGTCAACGCAAAGCGTTGTCCATGATCGTGAGCTGCGCGGAACCGGAGCGTAAGCGACGGTGTCTTTTGATCTTAGAAGTTAGTTTTAACTGTTTGAAGGATCCTCTCGTGCAGGAACGATGGTTAAAAACAACGAATGTATTTAGCGAGGTGATGGAGTTGAGTAACCAGGATCTAAAGTACTTATACAACACAGCACAGCTTGCGACCACGCTGAATATAGGTCGCTCTACAGTCAACAAATACACACGAAGCCTTGAAGAGGCTGGCTACGAGTTTTTAAAGGATGGAAATAACCATAGAACCTACGGAGAGCATGACATTATCACCTTGAGAGCGCTAATGGAGCTTCTGGCACGCGGTGTCGATTATGGTAGCGCCGTTATCGACACTGTGGCGCGGTATAAGCCATTTTCACGAAGTGAGTCTGTACTTATGGTCGCTTCGTCAGGTAGCGCCTCTGATGTCGCTACGTTGGAAGCTACGTTTACAACTAAGATCGATGAGTTAATGTATGCCGTTACGCAGCTTAACGGAAGAATTACTGAAATCGTAGATGAACGCGTCCGTAGTGAGGTAGCTGCAGCGACTGCTGGAATTAGTGGCCAGGTTAATGAGGTTTTGAATGAAGTTAGAACTGCTCAGCAGCAACTGAGCGAATTAGGATCGCGGATCGATCAGCATGGTAAGCGGAAGAAATTTTTAGGTTTATTCTAAAATATAGTGATGCATACAAAGGGTATGCGTATATACGTATGCATACATGCTATTTTATGAGGTGTTTTTGTATACAAATGTTTTCCACTTTTAGTTGGTAAGAGTCGATCCTTGGTTTTCCCTACGTACAAGAGGGGAAAATGGTATAAATTCATTGGTTTTTTTAATCTTTTTGGTTTATACTATTAGTGAGCAGATTTTATCTGCTTCGACTACGCGGACGAGGCACTCGCGCGTACCCGCTTGGGGGCACACCTTTAGGGTGAAAAACAATACCATTCCTATCCCACAGGGAGATGATCTCTGTCGTTGCCAACTTACTTTAATATTCTATGGATCGGCCTTGATTTTCATCAAGGCCGATTCTTTGTTTAGGGGAAGTATAGTTATGACCTTATCTATTCAGGATCTATTAGTTCTCAAAGAGTTGCCTTCAGAAGAGCAAATTAGTTTAGATATCATGGCAATCTTCTTTAAGGAGCATCTCTGCAATCGATTATTCCATTATAAAATTAGGGATAAAAGAAGAGATATTCGGTTGCACCTCAGAACGTTTGACCTTCCTCATTTGCTTGGAATACATAAGATGTTATCCGGATCCAGTTACAGGGGATCGAAAGGTTTTCCAGCATTAGCATCTGGCGAGCTTACGCTTGAAATGTTGAAAAAAGCCAACATCGGTGCTTATGATAGTACTATTCAGCGTATCTTACATTTCCCATTTCTTTATCAATTAATGTACAAACCTCAATTTATTATTTTTAATCCCAAGGTCGCCCGAAGTATGATTGAGGCTGAATTCATGCTCTATAATGCTTTCAGTGGGCGGTACTTGCATCTTGGGGTCCTACCAACAAAAAGCGCAAAACATACGCTAAGCAAATTTCGCCATAAAGAAAGCCGATTTTTCCTACGTTAAGGAAGTATCGGCTTTTCTTATTGTACACTAAAGTAAAAGCCCATTTTTTATTTGACATTAACGTTGCGTAATACCTTAACCTTGTAATGTGGAGGTGAATTACGCTGCTTACAACTGGAGAAGTTTATAAAATAACTGGACTTACTGAACGCTCTATACGATACTATTCTAATTTAAATTTATTGAAAGCAAATAAGAATGACAACGGTCAATTGGTTTTATTCAAGTCAGACTTCGAAAAAATTGTGCAAATTCTCGCTGCAAAGATAACAGGTTATAAACTTAAAGATTTAATAGACCGACAACCTTCATTAAGCTGTATTAAAAATGACATGACTCAAGTGATTACTGATCTAGAAAATATATTATTTCATTTGGACTTAACTGACTCCGAAGAAAATCTTATGAAGAATATAAAGTTGCTTCAAAATTACAATACTAGATATTTACGAAAGAAGTGATTGAAATGAGCATGAACTATAAATTAGTTAACACAATAGAACAATACGAAGAATTACTTGCAATTACGGATTTGGAAGAAAGAAGAAATTATTTTCGTTATACAATGATGACGCCATTTAAGGAAATGTGGAATTTAATAAACGTTCCTATAAAAGCAAAACAAGAAAATGGTTATGATGTTTTAATGGCTACGAAAATGCTAGGTTACGCAGACATTTCTAACGATAAACAAATTCAACAAGGACTATCTATCTTAAATGATAATAATGCCTTTGTGGTAGCAGAGAATACTATCAAAAACTGTATAGAAAAAGCTAATAAGGAAGGTTTGAAAGTGAATGCCGATGAAATAAAATTTGGATTGTATGTTGCAGATCCCGACAAATTGAAGCTTCAGAAGGGATATACGGGGTTTGGAGGTATTCCCGGGTTTATTACTGTGAATATTTATCCAAATGATTACAATTTGCCTAAACTTCCTGCTGTTATTGCCCATGAGTTCCATCACAATATTCGTTTTTCTTATTTTGATTGGGATCATGGAAATGTAACAGTGGGAGATTATCTTGTCATAGAAGGTTTGGCAGATTCGTTTGCAAAAGAACTGTATGGAACAGAACAGCTAGGACCTTGGGTGACTAGTATGGACAAAGACGATTTAGAGTACTCAACTTATGTTATTGGAGAGGCTTTAAACATAAAAGGATTTGCCGAGGTAAGTAGCTATATGTTTGGTGATGAAATTGCCAAACAAGAAGGATATCAACCTGTAGGCCTTTCTTTTTGTTCTGGTTACGCTGTAGGTTATGAGGTTGTCCAGTCCTTTATGAAAAAGCAAAATAAAACGATATATGAAACAACGTTAATGTCTAGCGAAGAGATCATTAATGGATCTGGCTTATTTTCTTCCTGACGGGGCGAATATTTAGTTAATAAGAAGTAAAAATACACTAGTCATTTATCCATTTAATACAATAAGAGCATGCCTTAATGTAAATTTTTTTTAAACATGCTCTTTTGATCTTCTTAAGCAACAACTGATGTTATTAAATAGATTTATATTTTCATTTGTAAAATTCAGTAATTTTAGACACCCGGAAAGTCATGGTTTTATTGGGAAACAGATTTCGCAATAATGGTTATTTACCATATCATAAGTGTATCTTTCCAAAATAGGCTTGTTATCAATTTGATATCCAGTACTTTGTACAGCTGTAAAAATTTCTGCATATGCTTTTTGGATATCTTCCGCAGTATGTTTGATTTCGTAAACAAGGTATTTACCACCAGAAATTTCACCTTCATAAATTGAATCATCCATTTGATAATCATTTGAAAGCACAATACAAGCATCATATCGACAGTTTTCAGGTAGTGTTGTCTCAGGGTTATCTTGCGGGACTGCAAAAATGATTGACGATTCAAAAAGATTTTTTTCTTTAGCCCATTTTTTTAACTTCTCCATTACTTCAATATTTGCCGAACCATATGAGCCAACTCGTCGTACATAAGCGATGCGATAGTTTGGAAGTGTTTCGACTTTAAATTTCATAGATTCTCTCTTCCCTTCTTCATTTATATTTGTTTGGTACATTTTGAATGTAGCATGCTTTAAAATTATTTACATTTGAATTTTTAAAATATTATTGTCCAGAAAATCACCAATTAATGAACACATGGTAACTAAAATAGTTTTCTACCTTTTTACCTTCAGTATATGTTCAGAAACTATGTAAATAAATCTATGTTCAGATACTACCCCTAACAGTAAGTTGTGTTACAATAAAACGGAAAAATTAAAAATCAAGGGGAGAAATTAATGAAGGTAGGATATGCTCGTGTTTCAACAGGCATTCAAAATCTTGATTTACAATTTGATGCTCTTAAGGAACATGGTTGCGAAGAAATATTTACAGATAAAATTAGTGGAGCTAAAGATAAACGACAAGGATTAGAAGATGCTCTCCGTTTTGTACGATCTGGCGACACAATAGTAGTTTGGCGCCTCGATCGATTAGGGAGAAATATGCAGCATTTAATTAAAATTGTAAATGATCTAAATGAACGAGGTATCAGTTTCCATAGCCTACAGGAAAATATCACGATGGACAAGGCTAGTGCAACGGGACAACTTATGTTTCATCTTTTTGCGGCTTTTGCTGAATTTGAACGAAATCTTATTCACGAGCGCTCGGCAGCTGGTCGTGCTGCAGCAAGAGCCAGAGGACGATTAGGTGGAAGACCAGAGAAGTTAGATAAAAAAGAGTTAGAAATGCTAAAGACATTGGTGGCAAATGGGACACCCATTACGGATATTGCTCAAAGGTGGGGTATTTCCCGAACTACTGTTTATAGATATCTAGAAAAATAGAAATAAATCTATGTTTTCGAAGGGATGTGGGAAATATGGCATCAAGAGGGAAAGAATTACTTACAGCAGATCAAAGAGCAGAGTTTGTACGAATTCCATCTGATATGACTGAACGGGAACTGGAAACCTATTATACTTTTTCTCAATATGATTTGGAAGTTATTAAACGACATAGAAGAGATCATAACCGTTTGGGATTTGCTGTCCAATTATGTGTATTGCGCTATCCCGGGTGGTCTCTTTCAGATGTTGAACCTATACCAGATTATGTAATCCAATACATCGCAAAACAAATAGATGCT
>NZ_CP168128.1:0-15490 GCF_041956825.1 Paenibacillus sp. RS8
GTGGGCAACGACAGTATAGCGATAAAGACGCTACGGTCTTTCAAGAACTTAAGGCGCTATGCGAGCGTAGCGGTATGACCGTAGATGCAGCAGCAGAAGTAGTAGCCACAAGGAATTTAAGGTCATTCGATGTTATAGCGCCTTCTGTTTTAGAGCCGGAAAAACATGACCTAATGCGATATGATAAGCGCTATGACCAAATGATGGAGGCCGTTAAAGAGATGGTCGAGCGTAACGAGCGACAGGCGGCAGAGTTGGAACGAATTCATAAGCGAATGGATGACCAAAACGCTAACATAACGGTGATTTTGCGCGAAATATTGGAGACTCGCCGTATGCTGGCGGCTGCAAATGATAAAAAGTGGTGGCAGTTCTGGCGTAAGTCTAATGATTCTTCTTAATCCTAGTGATTTTTAAAGCTTCGGCGTGGATCTTGAAAGAAAAATATTTAGTGGTAGGGTGATTTTTTACGCGCAGGATAATTAATATATTATATATATTAATCTAAGTGCTTATTTTTAACATATAATTACAATTAAAACATGGAAGAACGCTAGTAATTCCGTTGACAAAAATTTATTCAAAGGTTACTGTTTAGACAAATTTAATATCCAACCCCAACCCTTGATGCGTCAACATCAAGGCCGGGAACTCAGCGAAGGTAGGCCCCGACGCTGAGTTATACATAAAGTACGATGGACTAACACAGTTTAGTCCATACGTATATATTTTGGCAATGGAAAAGGACGGGGCGAACCCTGTCCTTTTTTTCGTTTTCAAGAGTTGGTGCGGATAGGATGCAAGGGGGATTTATGATGGCATATTTAAAGTCGCCTAAGACCTACATTGACGATTGCAATTATTTCGGAGAAGAAGTTAATCCTGTGAAATTAAATGAACTTTGGGAAAATCGGATTGAGAATTTATGCCTTAAGCAATTATTAAAAACCTGTGAATTAAGCGGAAGAATTGCTGTGAATGGTCAAATAATGAGTCGAAAAGAACGGGAAAAGTTCAGGGAAAATCGTTACCCGTTCAACAATAAAGCTTACTATCTGTTCCCATTTGATCAGATTCCATTATACGTATTCATAAAAATCAATCCAAGACAAGATCAACTGATTTACGATGTTAACCAATCGCTGTAAGGGGGATATGAATATGGGAATGTCTTTAAAAATGGGTGATCTTATCGGCGAAAGAAAAGAATGGGACTATGATATAAAGCAACTATCATGTAACGCATATATTCTTGCTCGTCAAACAATGACACAAGAAGAGGCTATTAATGCTGCTAAAATTTTTACGTTGTCTAGTTTTTTTTCTTTAGTCGAAAACCTTTCACATGATAAAAGAATTAACTCAGACGAGGCGAGAAAAATCATGAAGAGGAAAATATTTGAATTTGCTAGTGTTTTGGATTCAGGAGTAGAAAAATTTGAAAATTCCAAAAAATCTAAAGTTAGAAGCCCGCGGTAAGGGAACCGTGGGCGTGGGGAGTATTAGATATATATATATCTATATTACGCTGCACGTTTGGACGAGTTCCTTGGTTAACAAAATAGTACAGGAGCTGAATTATAGATGAGCATTGTAGAGATGCAAAAAATCGAAAACGATCCTCAAGAATTTCTTTTTCGGTTTCCGAACATAACGGCAGTTGAATATCATAAGATGCAACAAGAATTTACTTTTTGGAAAACTGTTCAAATCGCTGAAAGGGTTGCGAAAATATCTGGATTACTGCTTGTGCCCAGGGCATGCATTCATTGGGAAAGAAAACTTAAATTTGATCCTGAACGCCGAATAGTGATTAAAAAAAGAGTGTTTTATCTCATTTCTGAATCTGAAATGACAGAGAATGAAAAGAGTAAGTATCATGATTTCAATGAATTATTCCCTAATTTCCTGTCTTATAAAAAACTAGAAGATAAAAAGGCAAAACCTTCAGATGTATGAGGGCTTTGCCTTTTTATCTTCTAGCCGGGGCAGCGGTGGCATCCAGGAGCGTGCTGGAGCCAGGCTTGGAGCTGCTGCGGCTGGAGCCGGTGCAAAAGCCGGCCTTGGATCCATCGGGGCAGCGGCGGCATCCAGGAGCGTGCTGGAGCCAGGCTTGGAGCTGCTGCGGCTGGAGCCGGTGCAAAAGCCGGCCTTGGATCCATCGGGGCAGCGGCGGCATCCAGGAGCGTGCTGGAGCCAGGCTTGGAGCTGCTGCGGCTGGAGCCGGTGCAAAAGCCGGCCTTGGATCCATCGGGGCAGCGGCGGCATCCAGGAGCGTGCTGGAGCCAGGCTTGGAGCTGCTGCGGCTGGAGCCGGTGCAAAAGCCGGCCTTGGATCCATCGGGGCAGCGGCGGCATCCAGGAGCGTGCTGGAGCCAGGCTTGGAGCGATCGGGGTTATTGCAAAGTAAGGCATTATTCCTTTAAAATCACCTCGTAATTAAGCTTATTGCGAGGTGATTAAATGAGTAAAATTTCATGGGGAAGCAAAAGAGAGTTGAAAAAATACGACTATGATATTAAGCAGTACTACAAAAATCTTGCAGAAAGTTGGAATAAGCTATCAGACCATATTACCGAACCGACCGATCGTCGAACTAACAAGTATCATGACTATACCGTTTTTTTTGAAAATCTATTGTATATGTGGGATATGATAGTTCAAAACGAACAAGAGCAAAATGAACATATACAAAACTTAAAACAAGAATTAAACAAATGGACAGAACAACAAAAAGGCCGAAAATCTAAACTAACAGATCAAAAAAAGGCTAATATCATGGAATGGAAAAAGGAAGGAATATCAAATAGTGAGATAGCAAGGCGAATAGGCATATCAGAGGGAACTGTTAGAAATTTTTTAAAAACAAATAAGTAGGTGGCCGGAGATCGGTTTGTGAGGGGCTTAGAGCGGTCACGGCTGATTTTGGTATTTAAGTAAGGGTTCTATGCTGTCCGGGGCAACAGGGTGGCAGGAAATCGGTCTGTGAGGGGCTTGGGGCGGTCACGGCTGATTTTGGTATTGAAGTAAGGGCTTTATGCTATCTAGGGCAGCAGGGTGTCTCGTGATTTTATGGTTCCCAATGTTTAGTTCCCACTAAAGTATTTTCATGTTGTCGTAAAAACCTTATAGAATAAGGTTTTTTTATAATTTTTTTGGGGAACTAGAAACGGGAACTAGAAAACATGTAAAATTCGATATAGATAATACTGGAACCGGGAGGGAGATAGAATGCCGGACTGGAAAAAAATACAGATTACCGATGAAGCTATAGAAAAGGCGCATCGCATGAACTCTATTTCAAAAGATGATGCTTTCGATCTTCTCTTAGATTTAATAGAGAACGGAGAAAGTGCGAAGTTTAAAGGGACTGATCAGGACGGAATAGAGCTTTACCGGCTTGAGAACGAGTATATGTATATTAACGATAATTTACTGGTGAATTATAGCCGGAGAAATCGGTATTCGCTCAAAATTGCTACAGAAATCCATGCAGCAGAAGACGGAAGATGTGAAAACTGTAGAAGAGCAATGGATAAAAGGGTAGTTCAAATCCGTAAGATTGACCCGTTCATATTTAATGAGTTGAGCAATTATGTTTTGCTGTGTCCGGATTGTATGATGAATCAGCCTGATGTGCTTGAAAATGCGAAATTCACTGAATTAGCCATTGAGCGTTATCAAGAAATCCGTGGCATTTCGCTGGAACAGTCGATAAGTGAGCTGGATTTAATTAAAAAGAATTTGGTTTTGCTGGTAGTAGACGGAGGTCGGAGAAAGTATTGGTTTCCTAGTTTAGGGGTTTTTACATTTCATCAAGGTCAATTGAGCATTGAGCATTTTTATAAAGACGTAAATCCTTCTTTTGAAAAGAAGCCGCAGCAAAGGTCAAGAAAATGGAGTGGGTAACGATTACATAGTTGCTTATATCGTCTGACGGGCGGCAAAAGTGGATTCCTGGATTTTTTGCGTCAATAGGTTTTGGCTGCAATTCCGACTTTGGCCACTGGGGATTACCCGATGTAGCATAGATAATGATTTAACTCGACTTTATCCAGTCGGGTTAATTTTTTACCTTAATGTTTGAAATGGGGTTCCCTTTTTCAAATTAATATGCTACTATTGAATTAGGGAGCCTATTTCAATAGGGAGGCGCAGCGGAATGGAAAAAAAAGAATTTGAGAAGAAAATAACAGGGTTAAGGGCAATGAAGCAGATTGTTTCTGGAATGGATTCAAACAAAGACAAAGATTTCCGGAAGCAAGCGGAGAGTTTTAAGGCTAAAATACCCAATACAAATAAAAATTTGGATTGGACTTCTGAGTCTGAAGGTTTTGAAGAGTGGTTCAATGGTCTGGAAGATGAATATGTACGGTTATCACAGTGGAATTCATTATTGAAAAAGGCATCCGAAATCAAAAAAAAGGAAAATAGAGAAAAAGAGGAATTGAAAAAAACACCCCAAAACAAAGAAGGACAAGTTACATTATCTCTTCGCGGAGGGGCAAGGCCGGGGGCAGGACGGAAATCGTTAGGCGTGAAGCGTAAAATATCAATTGTTTTGCCACAAGAGGATTGGGATTACATAGATTCATTGGTAGCGGAAAAAAAATGTGCTAGTGTGGCTGAATACTTTAGGCATAGCACTGGGTTAGGGTTATAGAGAGTAAATGCTTATTCCGTGGCTTGAATTTAAAAAGCCTAGCAATGGTTGCTAGACTCATGGTAATATTTAGATTAATTTAAAGGCCACGTTTCACGACGGCTAGGGTTCCTACACCCAGCTGTCTAACCGATCACTACATCGGAGAAACAGGCGCGGCGCTGAAAACATGGCTTTGTTTACAATTGTAGCGGATATTATATCCGCAATCAATAGGAACGAGTAATGCGAAAAGGCCCTCCTGAATCCCTTTGTGGAATTAGGAGGGCCTTTTCGCATGTCGGTTAACGTAGCGGTGTGTAGCGGCTTCCGTAGCGGTTATAGCGCCTCATGAGAGCCGTCAAGGGCGCGTAAGCGGCGAAGCGAACCCTTTACGAGCGGTTCTCAACACCCACCCTAATAGCCGTTCCCGAACCCTGCGTTCGGGAACCTGCAGCCCGGCGAGGGAGGGGTGCAGGGCACAGCCCGCCTGCCAGAGGCTATTGGGTTCAAAGGGTGTTAACCCTTTGCCGCCGGCGGCAATCAATTTGAGAGGTGGTGATTTTAATGTTGTTGAACGATGTGCAAAAAAAGACAATCAGACAATTGCCAGATGGAGAAAATTACACGATCGGTGGAGTTTCGATAGGAGAGGAAAAGCGCTACGAAGTGCATCGGGTGAGTGAAACAGAGTGGAAGGCTGCTGTTTATGCTTTGATGATTTGTTTATATGTTGACTATTTTTCTAGCACTGACGAAGTGATTAACTTTATAGAGTCACATTGAGGGTCTGTAACTGATTGAAATATCCGTAGGGTCCCCGAAGTTAATGTATTATTAAATATTCTTAAAGGAGGTGAAGCAATGGAAAAAGCATTATGTGGACCGTGTGCATTGAAAGGTGAATTGAATTTGGAGACGCGAATTCACCTGGCCAATTCTCGTAAATTGGATGTGGAGTACGTCTGCCCCGACTGCGGAAGTACTCATTCTTGGACATATAAGAGAGCTGGAGAGGCAGCAACGGAGCGTCCTGAAATCATTGAGACGGCTGAAATCGTGGAAATTCCGGCAGTAAAGGAGGTTTATGTCCAAACAAGGCTATTCTGAAATATTCATATATTGCAAAATTCGCAACAGTGGGATTTATAAGGTATTTTAGGTTTTGAAGGGGGGGCGGACGAGCAAATTGGTGCAGGACCCCAATGCTTATAATATGGGGTCACGGTAGGGCTTCTCAATACCCTCCAAACCCGTACTGCTCTAAGGTTTGAGCCTTGCACTGCACGAACGGTGGAGAATAACGGAGTAAATCATGCGATAAACCACGCAAACAAGTGTTTATGTACTCAAAATCAACTGCACTTTGCTGTGCTAAAGCGTTTTTTGGGGAAGGAGGTCTAAAATGCCGGAATTATATACTAAGAGCAATGGAACAAATAGGGGGAAAAAGCAGTATAAACCTGACCCGTCGCGTTTTTTGTTCAATGTCGATACCCTATGGTATACATACGATGCTGAAAATTATGACGAAGTCATGCAGGAAGGGCTCATGCAGCGCTTGCAGGATGGTAAGAGCGTTGCGGAAGACGGAGAGGGGACAGATTATATACAATTGATGTTGGGGCGCTATGAGTATCCTGTGACGTTCTCAATAGAAGCGAACGGGCAGAAACCAATTTATGCTTTTCAGATTCGGAATCAGGATATGGCGATTTACTTTGCGCGGCGGCGGCGAAATGACGGGACGTTCCCAGTAAAGGTGCAGATAAACCAATTCAAGCTGTGGGATATGGGTGTCCAGGATGCCTTTTTAGAGTCGTTGGAGGTACTGACAGCCTTGGGTTTCAGATACGAATCTGCGAAGCCGAACCGGATTGACTTATGTGTGCATTCAGACCAATTTAAGTGGACTTTGTGGGACTTGGCAACCTTTGATTATCCCAGGAACATTGAGGACGATAACAAGCCGAATTTCGTCAAGCTAGACCCCTGTACGGGCGAGTTTGAAACGGTATACTATGGCGACCGGACACGGCTGCAGCTTCGCATGTATAACAAGTCTATTGAAATTGTGAAGAAGAAGAAGGACTATTTTCGGGAAATTTACGATCGGAACGGGATGGATGCTGAAAAGGTTTGGAATATTGAGTTTGAAATACATAGGGATTACATGAAGGGGTTCGCTTGCGAGGAAACGGGCGAAACTGGCATATTTGATACTATGGATTTCCTGCTACGTTTAGACGGATTGTCGCTGCTCTGGACGCATTTAATGCAGAAGTTTAATCATCCGTCTGCATTCTGGAAACAACTCAGCAAGGGTGATCCTAACCACTTTGTAGAGTGCAAGAATTTTATTTTCCGGCTGAAAGATATAGACACCACAAAGGAACGGGAGATTGCACAAATTCGCGGCAGGTTGCAGAAGCTGGTGCTCAATGAAGAGCTGGAACCGGATGCTGATTTCATGATCGAAGCCATGAAGATATTCACGAACATGTTCCACGATTATGAGGAGGAAAAAGAGAAGGATTTTGCGGAGGATGTGCTCAAGAAGCGTAAGGAATACATGGATGTTCAGATGCTTAAGCGTACAATGGCAGAGCGGCAGCGGACAAGCAATAAGCTGGAGTTGTTGGGAGAGCTGTTACACAAGAGGAAGCTGCATAATGTAGAAAAGGTTCTTAATAAAGAAAATGCCCATTGATCCGTGGGGGATTCAATGAGCGAATTAAACACTGTGAAGAAAAGATATTATTTTTCATACCTAAAGTAAAGTGATTTGTCCCCAAAATAGGCTGTTTTGTATCCAAAATATGCTGTTTTGGGGACAAATCACATCGTTTTGTATCCAAAAACATGCTGCAGAAGTTTTGTAAATTGCGTTGACTGTCTCGAGCGTAGAGAACTATCATTAAAACTGGCACGAAAATAGCCTGTTCATAGCGGAGTTTGTAGCGTTATTAATCCGATATAGGGAATGATAGCTGAGATGAAAAAAACCAAGGATATTGCTGGTTTTCTTGGAGTTGAACCCGTTACAATTCGTAAGTATTGTGGAGCTCTTGAGAAGCATGGGTATATCGTTTTTAAGGACGGAAGTGGGCAACGACAGTATAGCGATAAAGACGCTACGGTCTTTCAAGAACTTAAGGCGCTATGCGAGCGTAGCGGTATGACCGTAGATGCAGCAGCAGAAGTAGTAGCCACAAGGAATTTAAGGTCATTCGATGTTATAGCGCCTTCTGTTTTAGAGCCGGAAAAACATGACCTAATGCGATATGATAAGCGCTATGACCAAATGATGGAGGCCGTTAAAGAGATGGTCGAGCGTAACGAGCGACAGGCGGCAGAGTTGGAACGAATTCATAAGCGAATGGATGACCAAAACGCTAACATAACGGTGATTTTGCGCGAAATATTGGAGACTCGCCGTATGCTGGCGGCTGCAAATGATAAAAAGTGGTGGCAGTTCTGGCGTAAGTCTAATGATTCTTCTTAATCCTAGTGATTTTTAAAGCTTCGGCGTGGATCTTGAAAGAAAAATATTTAGTGGTAGGGTGATTTTTTACGCGCAGGATAATTAATATATTATATATATTAATCTAAGTGCTTATTTTTAACATATAATTACAATTAAAACATGGAAGAACGCTAGTAATTCCGTTGACAAAAATTTATTCAAAGGTTACTGTTTAGACAAATTTAATATCCAACCCCAACCCTTGATGCGTCAACATCAAGGCCGGGAACTCAGCGAAGGTAGGCCCCGACGCTGAGTTATACATAAAGTACGATGGACTAACACAGTTTAGTCCATACGTATATATTTTGGCAATGGAAAAGGACGGGGCGAACCCTGTCCTTTTTTTCGTTTTCAAGAGTTGGTGCGGATAGGATGCAAGGGGGATTTATGATGGCATATTTAAAGTCGCCTAAGACCTACATTGACGATTGCAATTATTTCGGAGAAGAAGTTAATCCTGTGAAATTAAATGAACTTTGGGAAAATCGGATTGAGAATTTATGCCTTAAGCAATTATTAAAAACCTGTGAATTAAGCGGAAGAATTGCTGTGAATGGTCAAATAATGAGTCGAAAAGAACGGGAAAAGTTCAGGGAAAATCGTTACCCGTTCAACAATAAAGCTTACTATCTGTTCCCATTTGATCAGATTCCATTATACGTATTCATAAAAATCAATCCAAGACAAGATCAACTGATTTACGATGTTAACCAATCGCTGTAAGGGGGATATGAATATGGGAATGTCTTTAAAAATGGGTGATCTTATCGGCGAAAGAAAAGAATGGGACTATGATATAAAGCAACTATCATGTAACGCATATATTCTTGCTCGTCAAACAATGACACAAGAAGAGGCTATTAATGCTGCTAAAATTTTTACGTTGTCTAGTTTTTTTTCTTTAGTCGAAAACCTTTCACATGATAAAAGAATTAACTCAGACGAGGCGAGAAAAATCATGAAGAGGAAAATATTTGAATTTGCTAGTGTTTTGGATTCAGGAGTAGAAAAATTTGAAAATTCCAAAAAATCTAAAGTTAGAAGCCCGCGGTAAGGGAACCGTGGGCGTGGGGAGTATTAGATATATATATATCTATATTACGCTGCACGTTTGGACGAGTTCCTTGGTTAACAAAATAGTACAGGAGCTGAATTATAGATGAGCATTGTAGAGATGCAAAAAATCGAAAACGATCCTCAAGAATTTCTTTTTCGGTTTCCGAACATAACGGCAGTTGAATATCATAAGATGCAACAAGAATTTACTTTTTGGAAAACTGTTCAAATCGCTGAAAGGGTTGCGAAAATATCTGGATTACTGCTTGTGCCCAGGGCATGCATTCATTGGGAAAGAAAACTTAAATTTGATCCTGAACGCCGAATAGTGATTAAAAAAAGAGTGTTTTATCTCATTTCTGAATCTGAAATGACAGAGAATGAAAAGAGTAAGTATCATGATTTCAATGAATTATTCCCTAATTTCCTGTCTTATAAAAAACTAGAAGATAAAAAGGCAAAACCTTCAGATGTATGAGGGCTTTGCCTTTTTATCTTCTAGCCGGGGCAGCGGTGGCATCCAGGAGCGTGCTGGAGCCAGGCTTGGAGCTGCTGCGGCTGGAGCCGGTGCAAAAGCCGGCCTTGGATCCATCGGGGCAGCGGCGGCATCCAGGAGCGTGCTGGAGCCAGGCTTGGAGCTGCTGCGGCTGGAGCCGGTGCAAAAGCCGGCCTTGGATCCATCGGGGCAGCGGCGGCATCCAGGAGCGTGCTGGAGCCAGGCTTGGAGCTGCTGCGGCTGGAGCCGGTGCAAAAGCCGGCCTTGGATCCATCGGGGCAGCGGCGGCATCCAGGAGCGTGCTGGAGCCAGGCTTGGAGCTGCTGCGGCTGGAGCCGGTGCAAAAGCCGGCCTTGGATCCATCGGGGCAGCGGCGGCATCCAGGAGCGTGCTGGAGCCAGGCTTGGAGCGATCGGGGTTATTGCAAAGTAAGGCATTATTCCTTTAAAATCACCTCGTAATTAAGCTTATTGCGAGGTGATTAAATGAGTAAAATTTCATGGGGAAGCAAAAGAGAGTTGAAAAAATACGACTATGATATTAAGCAGTACTACAAAAATCTTGCAGAAAGTTGGAATAAGCTATCAGACCATATTACCGAACCGACCGATCGTCGAACTAACAAGTATCATGACTATACCGTTTTTTTTGAAAATCTATTGTATATGTGGGATATGATAGTTCAAAACGAACAAGAGCAAAATGAACATATACAAAACTTAAAACAAGAATTAAACAAATGGACAGAACAACAAAAAGGCCGAAAATCTAAACTAACAGATCAAAAAAAGGCTAATATCATGGAATGGAAAAAGGAAGGAATATCAAATAGTGAGATAGCAAGGCGAATAGGCATATCAGAGGGAACTGTTAGAAATTTTTTAAAAACAAATAAGTAGGTGGCCGGAGATCGGTTTGTGAGGGGCTTAGAGCGGTCACGGCTGATTTTGGTATTTAAGTAAGGGTTCTATGCTGTCCGGGGCAACAGGGTGGCAGGAAATCGGTCTGTGAGGGGCTTGGGGCGGTCACGGCTGATTTTGGTATTGAAGTAAGGGCTTTATGCTATCTAGGGCAGCAGGGTGTCTCGTGATTTTATGGTTCCCAATGTTTAGTTCCCACTAAAGTATTTTCATGTTGTCGTAAAAACCTTATAGAATAAGGTTTTTTTATAATTTTTTTGGGGAACTAGAAACGGGAACTAGAAAACATGTAAAATTCGATATAGATAATACTGGAACCGGGAGGGAGATAGAATGCCGGACTGGAAAAAAATACAGATTACCGATGAAGCTATAGAAAAGGCGCATCGCATGAACTCTATTTCAAAAGATGATGCTTTCGATCTTCTCTTAGATTTAATAGAGAACGGAGAAAGTGCGAAGTTTAAAGGGACTGATCAGGACGGAATAGAGCTTTACCGGCTTGAGAACGAGTATATGTATATTAACGATAATTTACTGGTGAATTATAGCCGGAGAAATCGGTATTCGCTCAAAATTGCTACAGAAATCCATGCAGCAGAAGACGGAAGATGTGAAAACTGTAGAAGAGCAATGGATAAAAGGGTAGTTCAAATCCGTAAGATTGACCCGTTCATATTTAATGAGTTGAGCAATTATGTTTTGCTGTGTCCGGATTGTATGATGAATCAGCCTGATGTGCTTGAAAATGCGAAATTCACTGAATTAGCCATTGAGCGTTATCAAGAAATCCGTGGCATTTCGCTGGAACAGTCGATAAGTGAGCTGGATTTAATTAAAAAGAATTTGGTTTTGCTGGTAGTAGACGGAGGTCGGAGAAAGTATTGGTTTCCTAGTTTAGGGGTTTTTACATTTCATCAAGGTCAATTGAGCATTGAGCATTTTTATAAAGACGTAAATCCTTCTTTTGAAAAGAAGCCGCAGCAAAGGTCAAGAAAATGGAGTGGGTAACGATTACATAGTTGCTTATATCGTCTGACGGGCGGCAAAAGTGGATTCCTGGATTTTTTGCGTCAATAGGTTTTGGCTGCAATTCCGACTTTGGCCACTGGGGATTACCCGATGTAGCATAGATAATGATTTAACTCGACTTTATCCAGTCGGGTTAATTTTTTACCTTAATGTTTGAAATGGGGTTCCCTTTTTCAAATTAATATGCTACTATTGAATTAGGGAGCCTATTTCAATAGGGAGGCGCAGCGGAATGGAAAAAAAAGAATTTGAGAAGAAAATAACAGGGTTAAGGGCAATGAAGCAGATTGTTTCTGGAATGGATTCAAACAAAGACAAAGATTTCCGGAAGCAAGCGGAGAGTTTTAAGGCTAAAATACCCAATACAAATAAAAATTTGGATTGGACTTCTGAGTCTGAAGGTTTTGAAGAGTGGTTCAATGGTCTGGAAGATGAATATGTACGGTTATCACAGTGGAATTCATTATTGAAAAAGGCATCCGAAATCAAAAAAAAGGAAAATAGAGAAAAAGAGGAATTGAAAAAAACACCCCAAAACAAAGAAGGACAAGTTACATTATCTCTTCGCGGAGGGGCAAGGCCGGGGGCAGGACGGAAATCGTTAGGCGTGAAGCGTAAAATATCAATTGTTTTGCCACAAGAGGATTGGGATTACATAGATTCATTGGTAGCGGAAAAAAAATGTGCTAGTGTGGCTGAATACTTTAGGCATAGCACTGGGTTAGGGTTATAGAGAGTAAATGCTTATTCCGTGGCTTGAATTTAAAAAGCCTAGCAATGGTTGCTAGACTCATGGTAATATTTAGATTAATTTAAAGGCCACGTTTCACGACGGCTAGGGTTCCTACACCCAGCTGTCTAACCGATCACTACATCGGAGAAACAGGCGCGGCGCTGAAAACATGGCTTTGTTTACAATTGTAGCGGATATTATATCCGCAATCAATAGGAACGAGTAATGCGAAAAGGCCCTCCTGAATCCCTTTGTGGAATTAGGAGGGCCTTTTCGCATGTCGGTTAACGTAGCGGTGTGTAGCGGCTTCCGTAGCGGTTATAGCGCCTCATGAGAGCCGTCAAGGGCGCGTAAGCGGCGAAGCGAACCCTTTACGAGCGGTTCTCAACACCCACCCTAATAGCCGTTCCCGAACCCTGCGTTCGGGAACCTGCAGCCCGGCGAGGGAGGGGTGCAGGGCACAGCCCGCCTGCCAGAGGCTATTGGGTTCAAAGGGTGTTAACCCTTTGCCGCCGGCGGCAATCAATTTGAGAGGTGGTGATTTTAATGTTGTTGAACGATGTGCAAAAAAAGACAATCAGACAATTGCCAGATGGAGAAAATTACACGATCGGTGGAGTTTCGATAGGAGAGGAAAAGCGCTACGAAGTGCATCGGGTGAGTGAAACAGAGTGGAAGGCTGCTGTTTATGCTTTGATGATTTGTTTATATGTTGACTATTTTTCTAGCACTGACGAAGTGATTAACTTTATAGAGTCACATTGAGGGTCTGTAACTGATTGAAATATCCGTAGGGTCCCCGAAGTTAATGTATTATTAAATATTCTTAAAGGAGGTGAAGCAATGGAAAAAGCATTATGTGGACCGTGTGCATTGAAAGGTGAATTGAATTTGGAGACGCGAATTCACCTGGCCAATTCTCGTAAATTGGATGTGGAGTACGTCTGCCCCGACTGCGGAAGTACTCATTCTTGGACATATAAGAGAGCTGGAGAGGCAGCAACGGAGCGTCCTGAAATCATTGAGACGGCTGAAATCGTGGAAATTCCGGCAGTAAAGGAGGTTTATGTCCAAACAAGGCTATTCTGAAATATTCATATATTGCAAAATTCGCAACAGTGGGATTTATAAGGTATTTTAGGTTTTGAAGGGGGGGCGGACGAGCAAATTGGTGCAGGACCCCAATGCTTATAATATGGGGTCACGGTAGGGCTTCTCAATACCCTCCAAACCCGTACTGCTCTAAGGTTTGAGCCTTGCACTGCACGAACGGTGGAGAATAACGGAGTAAATCATGCGATAAACCACGCAAACAAGTGTTTATGTACTCAAAATCAACTGCACTTTGCTGTGCTAAAGCGTTTTTTGGGGAAGGAGGTCTAAAATGCCGGAATTATATACTAAGAGCAATGGAACAAATAGGGGGAAAAAGCAGTATAAACCTGACCCGTCGCGTTTTTTGTTCAATGTCGATACCCTATGGTATACATACGATGCTGAAAATTATGACGAAGTCATGCAGGAAGGGCTCATGCAGCGCTTGCAGGATGGTAAGAGCGTTGCGGAAGACGGAGAGGGGACAGATTATATACAATTGATGTTGGGGCGCTATGAGTATCCTGTGACGTTCTCAATAGAAGCGAACGGGCAGAAACCAATTTATGCTTTTCAGATTCGGAATCAGGATATGGCGATTTACTTTGCGCGGCGGCGGCGAAATGACGGGACGTTCCCAGTAAAGGTGCAGATAAACCAATTCAAGCTGTGGGATATGGGTGTCCAGGATGCCTTTTTAGAGTCGTTGGAGGTACTGACAGCCTTGGGTTTCAGATACGAATCTGCGAAGCCGAACCGGATTGACTTATGTGTGCATTCAGACCAATTTAAGTGGACTTTGTGGGACTTGGCAACCTTTGATTATCCCAGGAACATTGAGGACGATAACAAGCCGAATTTCGTCAAGCTAGACCCCTGTACGGGCGAGTTTGAAACGGTATACTATGGCGACCGGACACGGCTGCAGCTTCGCATGTATAACAAGTCTATTGAAATTGTGAAGAAGAAGAAGGACTATTTTCGGGAAATTTACGATCGGAACGGGATGGATGCTGAAAAGGTTTGGAATATTGAGTTTGAAATACATAGGGATTACATGAAGGGGTTCGCTTGCGAGGAAACGGGCGAAACTGGCATATTTGATACTATGGATTTCCTGCTACGTTTAGACGGATTGTCGCTGCTCTGGACGCATTTAATGCAGAAGTTTAATCATCCGTCTGCATTCTGGAAACAACTCAGCAAGGGTGATCCTAACCACTTTGTAGAGTGCAAGAATTTTATTTTCCGGCTGAAAGATATAGACACCACAAAGGAACGGGAGATTGCACAAATTCGCGGCAGGTTGCAGAAGCTGGTGCTCAATGAAGAGCTGGAACCGGATGCTGATTTCATGATCGAAGCCATGAAGATATTCACGAACATGTTCCACGATTATGAGGAGGAAAAAGAGAAGGATTTTGCGGAGGATGTGCTCAAGAAGCGTAAGGAATACATGGATGTTCAGATGCTTAAGCGTACAATGGCAGAGCGGCAGCGGACAAGCAATAAGCTGGAGTTGTTGGGAGAGCTGTTACACAAGAGGAAGCTGCATAATGTAGAAAAGGTTCTTAATAAAGAAAATGCCCATTGATCCGTGGGGGATTCAATGAGCGAATTAAACACTGTGAAGAAAAGATATTATTTTTCATACCTAAAGTAAAGTGATTTGTCCCCAAAATAGGCTGTTTTGTATCCAAAATATGCTGTTTTGGGGACAAATCACATCGTTTTGTATCCAAAAACATGCTGCAGAAGTTTTGTAAATTGCGTTGACTGTCTCGAGCGTAGAGAACTATCATTAAAACTGGCACGAAAATAGCCTGTTCATAGCGGAGTTTGTAGCGTTATTAATCCGATATAGGGAATGATAGCTGAGATGAAAAAAACCAAGGATATTGCTGGTTTTCTTGGAGTTGAACCCGTTACAATTCGTAAGTATTGTGGAGCTCTTGAGAAGCATGGGTATATCGTTTTTAAGGACGGAA
>NZ_CP168129.1:0-1709 GCF_041956825.1 Paenibacillus sp. RS8
CAGAGGGTTACAGCACCGGGAGGAAACAAGTAATGCACTTTAAGACCTATTACGAGCTCCAAGAATCCGGCAACTACCATGTTACACTAAAACTAGTTGCTCCAGAAATATCTGTGACACCTGCAGAGCTATGGAAAGTGATCGGACATAACACCAGTCGGTTCGATAAAGGCATGCGAGTTTTACAGCTACATCAAATTGCTGACTTGGGATTTATCGATCCTAGATTCTGGGATCACTTCACAAAGAAGGAGCAACCTGATCTCGAAACATGGATAAACAGTCTGCTCGATCCGGAAAAGTGATCAGTCCTCTTATAGCCGCCCAGATCGGGCGATGGGTATAAAGGGGAGGGTAAGACCCTATCTAGCATACAGAAGGCGCTCAGCGGGCTCTCAGTGGGCGCTCAATAGTCACTCAGTGGGCTCTCAATGGGCTCAGGAACGTCTTTGTGGAAATCTGACCCCTGCCCATACCCTTTTTACAATCTGCCGATCTGGCAGGACGAGGGAGGGCTAAATACATCATGCTGCGAATATTTAAGGGCATGAGGTAGCCGGAGAAGTGTCGACGGGTGGGGCCCCTACGGGGCGGGTCCCGGCGTTGCTGATCTGGCTACCGGGTGTGAGTGAGAAATTGCTTGTCAGTATGAGTGAGACAAGCTATGCTGAAGGTAACCAGTCACAACGAAAAATGACTAGTCAAAGAAAGTCAGTATTAGTCAAACTTTTCGTGATTGAAAATTGAATAACCTCATGATGGGCGCGGGTTCGCGTGACCCCCCCTCCCTACTATCAGGGGGGGTGGGAAAACCAAAAACGTCCATTTTGCTGGCAATTCTTCCGAGTTGGAGGGGTTGCCATTTTTGATTTATAGAGCAAAATTCATAGCTATTTGGAATGGTGCCGGTGAGGCTGCTGCTCCAGGAGGGTTGCCCCGAAGGGGTGGCTAGCCTGGAGCAGCGGACTGCCGGCTTTTTCATAGGCTGAATTAAGGTGCAAAAATCAAACGGGATAAGAGTAAATTTGGGTGTTTGAGATACCTAAAGATAATGAGACAGAAGGGGACAAGCTATAACCCTTGATATTACTGGAAATATTGATTGACATAGTAACCATCTTTGGTTACAGTATAACCATATTTGGTTACTCTGGAGGTGATGAAACTGGACAAACATAGGTTAGTTGACACCGAGACTGGAGAGATTATTTATACCGTTATTGAACTCAAACGGAAATATTACTCAGGGGGGTTTTTCATGGCTATGCAGGAAGGATTTATACACATCGCAAAGCTTGGTTTGACAGGCGAACAGATGAATGTGCTCTTCCTGATCTTCGGCAAATTGGATTTTGAAAACTGGCTTAGATTGAGCCAAACTGATATTGCCAAAGAGTTAGGAATGCATAAACAACACGTCAATCGAGCTATGAAAGTACTTGTCGAAAAAGGGGTTATACATAAGGGACCTAAAGTGGGATCCATGCTTACGTATCGTTTAGACCCAAATTTCGGCGTTAAAGGACGTGCAAAGAACGAAAAGAACATACGCAGGGATATTGATGCCATGGCTCGCGAAAATGGATTGAAGGTCATCCAAGGCGGCAAAGAGGATTAAGGCGCACTTATACACCGCTACTCGATGTGTGCTCATTGAAAACAAAATAACATAAAGCTGGCCCTCTGGAAGTCTTCTTAGTCGGAGGATC
>NZ_CP168133.1:0-2512 GCF_041956825.1 Paenibacillus sp. RS8
TGCCAAAGAGTTAGGAATGCATAAACAACACGTCAATCGAGCTATGAAAGTACTTGTCGAAAAAGGGGTTATACATAAGGGACCTAAAGTGGGATCCATGCTTACGTATCGTTTAGACCCAAATTTCGGCGTTAAAGGACGTGCAAAGAACGAAAAGAACATACGCAGGGATATTGATGCCATGGCTCGCGAAAATGGATTGAAGGTCATCCAAGGCGGCAAAGAGGATTAAGGCGCACTTATACACCGCTACTCGATGTGTGCTCATTGAAAACAAAATAACATAAAGCTGGCCCTCTGGAAGTCTTCTTAGTCGGAGGATCCAGAGGGTTACAGCACCGGGAGGAAACAAGTAATGCACTTTAAGACCTATTACGAGCTCCAAGAATCCGGCAACTACCATGTTACACTAAAACTAGTTGCTCCAGAAATATCTGTGACACCTGCAGAGCTATGGAAAGTGATCGGACATAACACCAGTCGGTTCGATAAAGGCATGCGAGTTTTACAGCTACATCAAATTGCTGACTTGGGATTTATCGATCCTAGATTCTGGGATCACTTCACAAAGAAGGAGCAACCTGATCTCGAAACATGGATAAACAGTCTGCTCGATCCGGAAAAGTGATCAGTCCTCTTATAGCCGCCCAGATCGGGCGATGGGTATAAAGGGGAGGGTAAGACCCTATCTAGCATACAGAAGGCGCTCAGCGGGCTCTCAGTGGGCGCTCAATAGTCACTCAGTGGGCTCTCAATGGGCTCAGGAACGTCTTTGTGGAAATCTGACCCCTGCCCATACCCTTTTTACAATCTGCCGATCTGGCAGGACGAGGGAGGGCTAAATACATCATGCTGCGAATATTTAAGGGCATGAGGTAGCCGGAGAAGTGTCGACGGGTGGGGCCCCTACGGGGCGGGTCCCGGCGTTGCTGATCTGGCTACCGGGTGTGAGTGAGAAATTGCTTGTCAGTATGAGTGAGACAAGCTATGCTGAAGGTAACCAGTCACAACGAAAAATGACTAGTCAAAGAAAGTCAGTATTAGTCAAACTTTTCGTGATTGAAAATTGAATAACCTCATGATGGGCGCGGGTTCGCGTGACCCCCCCTCCCTACTATCAGGGGGGGTGGGAAAACCAAAAACGTCCATTTTGCTGGCAATTCTTCCGAGTTGGAGGGGTTGCCATTTTTGATTTATAGAGCAAAATTCATAGCTATTTGGAATGGTGCCGGTGAGGCTGCTGCTCCAGGAGGGTTGCCCCGAAGGGGTGGCTAGCCTGGAGCAGCGGACTGCCGGCTTTTTCATAGGCTGAATTAAGGTGCAAAAATCAAACGGGATAAGAGTAAATTTGGGTGTTTGAGATACCTAAAGATAATGAGACAGAAGGGGACAAGCTATAACCCTTGATATTACTGGAAATATTGATTGACATAGTAACCATCTTTGGTTACAGTATAACCATATTTGGTTACTCTGGAGGTGATGAAACTGGACAAACATAGGTTAGTTGACACCGAGACTGGAGAGATTATTTATACCGTTATTGAACTCAAACGGAAATATTACTCAGGGGGGTTTTTCATGGCTATGCAGGAAGGATTTATACACATCGCAAAGCTTGGTTTGACAGGCGAACAGATGAATGTGCTCTTCCTGATCTTCGGCAAATTGGATTTTGAAAACTGGCTTAGATTGAGCCAAACTGATATTGCCAAAGAGTTAGGAATGCATAAACAACACGTCAATCGAGCTATGAAAGTACTTGTCGAAAAAGGGGTTATACATAAGGGACCTAAAGTGGGATCCATGCTTACGTATCGTTTAGACCCAAATTTCGGCGTTAAAGGACGTGCAAAGAACGAAAAGAACATACGCAGGGATATTGATGCCATGGCTCGCGAAAATGGATTGAAGGTCATCCAAGGCGGCAAAGAGGATTAAGGCGCACTTATACACCGCTACTCGATGTGTGCTCATTGAAAACAAAATAACATAAAGCTGGCCCTCTGGAAGTCTTCTTAGTCGGAGGATCCAGAGGGTTACAGCACCGGGAGGAAACAAGTAATGCACTTTAAGACCTATTACGAGCTCCAAGAATCCGGCAACTACCATGTTACACTAAAACTAGTTGCTCCAGAAATATCTGTGACACCTGCAGAGCTATGGAAAGTGATCGGACATAACACCAGTCGGTTCGATAAAGGCATGCGAGTTTTACAGCTACATCAAATTGCTGACTTGGGATTTATCGATCCTAGATTCTGGGATCACTTCACAAAGAAGGAGCAACCTGATCTCGAAACATGGATAAACAGTCTGCTCGATCCGGAAAAGTGATCAGTCCTCTTATAGCCGCCCAGATCGGGCGATGGGTATAAAGGGGAGGGTAAGACCCTATCTAGCATACAGAAGGCGCTCAGCGGGCTCTCAGTGGGCGCTCAATAGTCACTCAGTGGGCTCTCAATGGGCTCAGGAACGTCTTTGTGGAAATCTGACCCCTGCCCATACCCTT